>JBGTGG010000052.1:0-4695 GCA_041746855.1 Cyclobacteriaceae bacterium
GATAGCATTGTTGCGGAGATTGTCTATGATGCGAAAGTAAAGAAAGCATCAAGTGTTAAAGTAATTGATGCAAACACCGGGGAGGAAACAGAATTTTTCGCACGCATTATTTTTTGCAATGCAAGTACCGTTGGCTCAACCGCGATTTTGTTGAACAGCCGGTCGGAAGCTTTTCCGGAAGGAATGGGAAATATAAGTGGTGAGCTGGGACACAATCTGATGGATCACCATTATGGAATGGGGGCGCATGGAAGATTGCCAAAATTATTTGCCGATAAATATTATAAAGGAAGAAAGCCAAATGGCTTTTATATTCCGCGCTTTCGAAATATTGATGAAGAGACAAAAAACCCAGATTACCTTCGTGGGTTTGGCTATCAGGGCCAAGCCTCCCGGGGTGCCAATATTCCAGAAGGTGCGATTGGAAAAGAGTTGAAAGAAACCATTTTTTCACCCGGTGACTTTACGATATCGATGGGTTGTTTTGGGGAAATGTTGCCGTACCATGAGAACAGAATGTTTCTTGATTTTGATCAAAAAGATAAACACGGTATGCCCATCATTACATTCGATGCAAAACTTCGGGAAAATGAAATCAAGCTTCGCGAAGATGGTGTGAAGTGCGCGGTTGAAATGTTGGAAGCCGCGGGGTGTGTAGATATCAGGTCGTACAACGAAGAGACTGCACCTGGTGCGTGTATACACGAAATGGGAACGGCACGTATGGGCCATGATCCAAAGACTAGTGTGCTAAACAAATGGAACCAGGTACATGGTGTTCCAAATGTGTTTGTAACGGACGGAGCCTGTATGACCAGTTCAGGAACACAAAATCCAAGTATTACCTACATGGCATTAACAGCCCGGGCGGTTGATTATGCGGATAAGCAGGTGAAGAGTGGGGTTTTGTAGGATTAGTGATAATGGTAATCTACTGATCGTTCCGCTTGCTTTCTCGGTTTTGATTTACTTTACCGAATCGTAAACGGAATTTCGCGTTGCTGTTTGATGCTGTTGATTCCGTAGATGTAGCCGCGACCACGATAATTATCAAAGAATTTCTCCACTTCCTTAGGATCTTTTACACGCTCACGGTTGATGGCGATGATCGTAAAATTTTCTGTAATCCCGATTTGTTTCAACACACTATTTTCCTGGATCTTAAAAACTTTCACTCCATATTCTGTCGCTTCCAACTCAGCACCAAGTGCCGATGATTTTATAATTTCACGCTTGATAATATCTGTCCCGCCATTCCGATTGGTCAATGTTAGTTGTGTTGTAGCAGTTTTTTTATTTCGGGTGTAGGTGATGTTTATTTTATCACCAGGATAACGGTATCCGATCACTTCCTCAAATTCACTTTTACTATTGATGGGTGTCTCGTTGATTTTTGTAATGACATCCCCCGGTTTTAAGTTGGCATTGTTTGCCGGACCATCTTTCAGGATGCTTTCCAACAGCACCCCATTGAAATTTTTAATGTCAGTATCCAAATTATATTTTTTAGCGTTTTGATAGTCGTACTCAACAACATTGCCACCATACAACGCTTTTTGAACTACGCCATACTTTACTAAATCGCTCACTACTTTTTTGGCAATATCCACCGGGATAGCAAATGCATAGCCTGTGTACGAACCGGTGCGGGAAAGAATTGCAGTATTGATTCCGATGAGTTCACCTTTCTTATTGACCAGCGCCCCACCGGAGTTTCCCGGGTTAATGGCCGCGTCTGTTTGTATAAAAGATTCAATTGGAAATTTATCTTCAAGAATTCCAATGCGTCTTCCTTTCGCACTTACGATTCCTGTCGTTACCGTTGATGAAAGTGAAAACGGATTTCCAACAGCCACTACCCATTCACCTACTTTTAATTCAGTGGAATTTCCAATAGCGATGGCGGGTAAATTTTTCTCATCGATTTTTAATACGGCTAAATCTGTAGAGGGATCGGTGCCAATCAATTCTGCTTTATAAACCTTTTTATTGAGTACTACTTCTAAACGTTCTGCTGATTCTACAACGTGGTTATTGGTGACGATGTACCCATCTGCTGAAAAGATCACACCTGATCCACTGCTAACCTGTGTTTGGGATCCGCCACTACCACCAAACATCAAATCGAAAACAGTATATTGGCTTACACCTTTTGAAATGCTGTTGATGTACACCACACTCGGAATTGTTTTCGATGCGGCATAACTAAAGTCAACTATTTCAGGATCGGCAGAATAGCTTGTAGGGTAGTTTGTATTGTGCGTGTCCTGAATTTTATTTTCTAAAGGAAGTATGGATTCTGTAATCTCTCCAGTCGGTTCAGGTTCATAAAAGTGAATCACTGTAAAAGCGCCTGCCAATCCGGCAATAAATCCAACAACAATTGTTTTTAAGGTATTTTTCATTTCGTAAAGTTTCAGTTTTTTTGAAGCCCAATCCCTTGGCAGCAAATAATGATGAATTAGGATTTAAAAAAGTTCTATTCATTGAGTTTTGCAAATATATAACGACTCCCTCCAAATTTTGGTTTACAAAACTTTTTCCGCGGTACTCCCAACTTTTTTTAGCTTTGTAAGCTATGGGATTTCGATCAGTTCTTGCTAAACCTTTTGCTGCTTTAGTTGCTGCGCAGACGAAAAAATGGTCACTTAATCCCCAATTGAGCCAGCAGAACACATTCAATTCGCTGGTGAAGAAAGCAACACCAACGGTTTTTGGAAAAGATCATGGATTTGACTCCATCAGTGGTTATGATGACTTTAAGAAACAGGTTCCCATTCGGGATTATGAAGAACTGAAACCCTACGTCAATCAGATTTTAGATGGAGGGTCTGATATTTTGTGGCCAGGCAAACCTGCATATTTCGCAAAAACCTCCGGTACAACTTCGGGAACAAAGTATATCCCCATCACAAAAGAATCCATCCCCAATCATATTAACAGTGCGCGGAATGCCCTATTGAGTTATGTACATGAAACAGGTAAAGCTGCTTACCTCGACAAGAGTCTGATTTTTCTTTCGGGGAGTCCAGTGTTGGATGTGAAGGCCGGAATTCACGTGGGGAGGTTATCAGGTATTGTGAACCACCATGTTCCGGGATACTTACGCACGAATCAAAAACCATCGTACGAAACCAATTGCATCGAAGATTGGGAAGAGAAGCTTGAGAGGATTATCGATGAAACGATCCATGAAAACATGTCGCTCATTTCAGGAATTCCACCGTGGGTGCAAATGTATTTTGATCGCATTCAGGCACGCACCGGGAAACTGATCAAAGATGTGTTTCCAGATTTTTCATTGTTTGTATACGGGGGTGTGAATTTTGAACCGTATCGCACAAAATTGTTTGAGTCGGTCGGAAGACAAATTGATTCAATTGAGACGTATCCGGCATCGGAAGGTTTTATTGCCTATCAGGATACGCAACAAAAGGAGGGATTGTTAATGTTGCTCAACAGCGGGATCTTTTTTGAGTTCATCCCTACGGATGAATACTTTAATGAAAAACCATCACGCCTTTCAATAGAAGAAGTGGAGTTAGGAAAAAATTATGCCGTGGTTATTAACAGCAACGCAGGCCTTTGGGGTTACTCGATTGGTGATACGATCAAATTTGTTTCGAAAGATCCGTACCGGTTATTGGTAACGGGCCGCATCAAACATTTTATTTCTGCTTTTGGTGAACATGTGATTGGTGAAGAAGTGGAGAAAGCAATGAAGTTTGCGAAAGCAAAATTTCCGGAAGTGGAATTGGTGGAGTTTACTGTAGCACCACAAGTAACTCCCCAAGACGGACTGCCACACCACGAATGGTTTGTAGAGTTTTCAAATCCACCGAATGACCTTGCAGCCTTTTCGCTGGAGCTCGATAACCAATTGCGTGCCTTGAATGTTTATTACGATGATTTGATCACCGGCAATATTCTTCGAACCTTAGTGATCAGACCATTGAAAAAAAATGCGTTTATTGAATACATGAAATCACTTGGCAAGTTAGGTGGACAAAACAAAGTGCCTCGCTTGTCGAATGATCGAAAAATTGCGGACACTTTAGTTGTTCGTTGATAGTTGTTACAAGTTTCGGGTTACAGGTTGTATCCAACTTGTAACTTTTAACCTGTAACTAAACTGCATCTGTCAGCGAACAACAGACAATCAATAACCAACAACTAACTATTGAAAAAACGTATCGCCATCCTAGGCTCCACCGGTTCCATCGGAACGCAAGCACTTGAAGTTGTGGCTGCACATCCCGACAACTTTGAAGTGGAGGTATTGACCGCACAAAACAACGCAGCTTTATTAATTGAGCAGGCAAAGCAGTTCAATCCCAATGCAGTTGTCATCGTCAATGAGGATTTGTATCAGGAAGTAAAAAATGCATTGGATGCACTTGACATCAAAGTTTATGCCGGTGAAAAAGCCCTAGCATCGGTCGTGGAAATGGATACCATTGATTTGGTGCTTACTGCGCTGGTAGGATACTCGGGCGTATTGCCAACCATCAATGCCATCAATGCAGGAAAGAATATCGCGCTGGCAAATAAGGAAACACTGGTAGTAGCCGGTGAACTCATTACCAATCTTGCGAAAGAAAAAGCTGTCAACATTTATCCTGTTGATTCGGAACATTCGGCAATCTTTCAATGCCTGGTAGGGGAATTTCATAATCCAATCGAAAAAATAATTTT
>JBGTGG010000053.1:0-5325 GCA_041746855.1 Cyclobacteriaceae bacterium
ACTTGATAGATGATCGCCTCGATTTCATCGGGGTCTTCTTGTAAAGAAATCTTATTCTTTAATTCCCGAAACAGTTCTTTGGAATTGATCATAGCTTGACAATCTTTGCAAGTATACTTTAATGTCTCCGCAAGATCATCATATCGATTCTGTTTTTATGCAGCGTGCATTCGATCTTGCACGTAATGGCATTGGGCATGTAAGTCCTAACCCATTGGTAGGATGTGTGATTGTCCATAACAAGAGAATTATTGGTGAAGGCTGGCATCAAAAATATGGTGAAGCGCATGCGGAAGTAAACGCCATTAATACTGCTGAAGATAAGGCCTTATTAAAAGAGGCCACGGTATATGTTACGCTCGAGCCCTGTTCACATTTTGGCAAGACCCCGCCTTGTACCGACTTATTGATTTCTTCGTGTGTGAAAAAAGTGGTAATCGCCAATGTCGACACAAACCCGAAAGTAGCAGGGGAGGGAATCAAAAGAATGCGTGCCGCTGGAATTGAGGTAGTAACCGGTATTCTTGATAAAGAAGGTCGCGAATTCAACAAACGCTTTTTCACCTTCATTGAAAAAAGGCGCCCGTATATTATTTTAAAATGGGCGCAAACTACGGATGGTTTTATCGCACGCCATAATCGTGATTCAAAATGGATTAGCAACGAATACTCACGACAACTCGTGCACAAATGGCGCACCGAAGAAGATGCCATTCTGGTGGGGACAAAAACAGCAGAATTTGATAATCCAAAATTAAATGTTCGTGATTGGGCAGGTCGCAATCCAACTCGCATAGTAATCGACCGGTTTTTAAAATTACCAGAAAGTCTTCATCTGTTTGATCGTTCTCAAAAAACAATTTGTTACAATTTGCTCAAGCACGAAGAGCAGGAGAATTTATTACTGATTCGAATTCCTGAAGAAAATTTCATAGAAGAGCTGGTAGCAGATTTATACAAAAGGAATATTCAATCCATTATTATAGAGGGGGGAGCCCAGACATTACAATCATTCGTTGATGCAAACTTGTGGGATGAAGCTCGTGTTTTCACCGGGGAAAAATCGTTTGGTAAAGGAATCAAAACTCCCGCTTTTGAAGGAAAGTTGATTTCGGAAGAAAGTGTTTTTTCAGATCGGTTGGTGGTTTGTCGTTCACATTGATGTTTTATGTTTAGATCATATCAAACTCGAGTAACAAAATTTATTGTACCGGGTTCACGGATGATCTTGAGAGAAGGATTTATGAACGCAAGCATAAGCTATTAGAAGGCTTGCTGAAGGAATATCAAATCAATCGCGTTCCTTTTGGGCAATATGAGGTACAGTTTTGGGGCATTGGTTATGTACCAGCCGCGTATCGGTGGCCGTTAACCTTCAATGAATCGGAGTTTAATTGCAACATTACAACTACCGGACAGATATTCCAGTTTGGATTTTACTCGTCACCGGAATGGGTGCCCTTGCTATTACAGTACTGACCGTAAGTTTCCAGGCATTAAAAGCTGCCGTTGCAAAAACCTGTTGATGCAGTTAAAAGTGAGTAGAACAATTTAGATTGTTTACTAATAAAAGGTTGGAAACATCAGGCATCCACGAAATCAAATTTGCTTCCCGGAGGTGAACATTTTCGAGTGAAATGAATTATTCGGTTCGAGAAAAAAGTAATTTTAGGGGAATGGAATAATCAACAAAGCAGTAATAAACATCATATAATGAAAAAGATATTTCTTCTCCTGATGGCAGGTTTGAATGCACTCATTTTTTCCTGCACACTCGAAAAAAGCGCAACGATTACGACCAGTCCCGAAGAGGCAAAAGAAATTGCCAAAGAGGCATATATTTTTTCGTACCCGATGCTCATGGGCTATCAGGCGCAATACTATACCTCGGTACCCGGCAGCCCGGGCTTTCGCGGACCCTTAAACCAAATTTCCAATGACACTGTCCCGGCTGATGATACCCGAAAAGATGTAGTGACTATGAACGGTGATACACCATACTCTGCATTTGGATTGGATTTAAGGGCTGAACCGATGGTGCTCTCCGTTCCTGAAATTAATGATCGGTATTATGTTTTTCAATGCGTTGATTTATTCACCCACAATTTTGCATACATCGGTACACGGCAAACCGGTACAAAAGCCGGTGATTATCTTTTTGTGGGGCCGGGCTATAAAGGTGAAATCCCCGATGGAAAATTCACCGATGTCTTTTATAGTGAAAGTCAGTTTGTAACGATAATAGGCAGAACACAACTGAAAGGAAAAGATGATCTGCCCAATGTATTGGCAATACAAAAGAAATATCACTTGCAAACATTGAGTGGATTTGAAGGCAAAACCCCAGCACCCGTAATGGAAACGAATTGGGTGCCCCTGAATCCAAAAGAGTTTGGTGATGCACGGTTCATCAAATACGTTAATTTTTATTTAACAATGGTTGAACCCTTTCATCCTGATGACACGGCTGCACTTCATCGATTTGAAAAAATTGGGATCGTTCCAGGCGTTGAATATGATGCTGCCAATTATTCGCCTGAAGTCCTCTCGGCCATAAATGAAGGCATTGCAGAAGCGATACACGATATTCAAAAAAAATCCGAAAATATTGCCCAGCGGGTAAATGGTTGGAATATGATGGAAGCTTTTGGCCCGCGTGAGTTTTATGATAATGACTGGTTGCTTCGTTCAGCAGCAGTGATGGTGGGAATCTATGCGAATGATAAAATTGAAGCTTTCTATCCCATAGCATACGTTGATGCAGATGATGAACTCCTGGATGGAAGCAAGCACAAGTACAAAATTCAGTTGACTAAAGACAATTTTCCACCCGCTAAATATTTCTGGTCGATTACCATGTACAACAAACAAGCGGACGGTGTAGCCGGATATATGATCAGCAATCCGATTAATCGCTTCCTGATAAATTCCACAACTGAAAATCTGGTCTATGATGCAGACAATGGATTGACAATTTTTATCCAAAACGCTGCACCCAATGATGCACGCGAAGGGGCCAATTGGTTGCCCGCACCAAATGAACCCTTTTACCTTGTGTTAAGAATTTACGGCCCTGAAGAGGCAGCAATGAATGGAACGTGGGAGCCTCCGGTAATTACTAAAAGGGAATAAAATAACTTAGCCAGGAAAATTTATCCTTTTGAGGCTCTTAAAAGTACGCAAAGAAACAAGTTGAAAATCGTTATCTTATTCTGCCATTGCTTTCATTGATTTGCTTTTGAATAAAACTTCTATAAACATTGTTTGCCATGCAAAGAGAAGATATGGAATTAATTCCCATTAAACAGACAATAGAAGAAAACGAAGAATTCGTCAATCATCCTGAATGTAGAGAGACAATCTATATGTCTGTAGACCATTATAAAAAAGTAGGATACGCAACTCCTTGGATTGGCTATTACGCAAAATATGAAAATCAATATGTAGGATCTGCTGGTTTTAAAGGACGACCAAGAGACGGTAAAATAGAAATAGCTTATGCAACTTTTGAACGATTTAGAAGTAAGGGACTTGGAACTAAAATTTGCCGACAATTGGTAGAATTAGCATCGAGGACAGATCCATCAATCATAATTACAGCTAGGACTTTACCAGAAAAAAATTACTCAACAAGAATACTCGAGAATAATGACTTTGAATTAATGGGAACTGTTATTGACAAAGAAGACGGAGAAGTATGGGAATGGAAATATGCACAGGCATACAACAAAATTTAAAAATATAAGGTTGATAATGAAATTCATTCACTTTACACGGATTATGAAAGCGACCACACAAAACCGTATACGGTAATACTAGGTTGCCAAGTTGCAACATCTGCGGAAGCTGATAATAGAAACAGCAAAGGAAACCGAAGGTGTGACCGATTTGGAAGAAACTTTGAAATGGGGAGAGCCCAGTTTTGTGACCAAATGCGGCAGTACTGTGCGAATGGATTGGAAAGAAAAAACAACTGATCAGTATGCAATGTATTTCAACTGCACGAGTAGATTGATTGATACTTTCAGATTAGTTTTTGACAACAAATTTCAATACGAGGGAAAACGGGCAATCATTTTTCAATTAAACCAGAAAATTCCTGAATTGGAGCTAAAGGAATGTATTAAGGCCTCTTTGACTTATCACAAGGTTAAGCACCTGTTTTCTCTGGGAATTTGAAATTGAAAAAACAAGTGGATAGCGGGCTTCACTCAGGAGCACCAAAAAAAAGACCAGCCGTTACGCGACTGGTCTTTTAAAATTCATGTTCAGGAGATTTATTGCTGATCTTTCAAGAGATCGTCAATCTTACTTTTAACCTTCGGACTTTGTTGGTAGGCCACTATTATCTCGTGATAGGTGTCCAAGTCAAGACCCTGTTCCTGAATAGCCGTCTCCATTTTGGTTTCGGTTTTCTTATTTTCAATCATTATCACTTGAGCCGCGCTATTGAAGGAAACTAATTCTTCAGAAGAAGCATCCGTCTTCTTTTCAGTATCTTGTTGTGCTTGAAGTATTTCGTTAAATCGGTCAACTGTCAATCCTTCATCCTCGATAGCTTGTACCATCTTCTGCTGAGTCTCTTGTTGAATCTTTGTTACCCTTTCATTTGCTTCTACAAAAGATTTCAGCTCCGCCTCCGAAAAATTTTCCTGTACGGGTTTTGAATTAATCTGCTGTGCGACCGTTTGGCTTGTTGACAACATGAATATAGTTCCCATTACCAATGTCAGCAGTTGCGATGTAAATACCATTTTAGTCATTCTCATTTCGCGTTGGGTTTAATTAAAAAAAACTGAAAGGAGGAGAATCCCTTCTCTTTATTATTGTGTTGAACTTAATTGGTTAGCTGAACTTAATAACTACATGCTTAAGTATACGCTCGTCAAGCTTGAATGTTGTCTGTTATGGATCCATACACATAAACGAGATGCAACTCAACTGAAGACTCAACCCTTAATCGAGAAGTTCCCTATGAGAAATCTGTTTTTATGCGCAGAAGAAGTGAAGGAATGTCACGAACGTCACGTTTATTTGGTGCTTGACTTTGCTGGAATTCTTACTTTTCAGTTTTCATTCGTTCCGTAAACTATCCACGGGATTATTCTTGGCCACTTGAAGTGAGTGATACATGACCGTGCACGCTGCAATGAAAATGGCAACTAATCCGGATAGCGCTACCAGCATCCAACTGAAATCGATCTTATACGCAAAGCGCGTCAACCAATCCTGCATAAAATAATAACTTACGGGTATCGCCAATACGAAGGCAATCACAATTAATTTCATGAAATCTTTTGAAACCATTACGAGTAGTTGGTTAAC
>JBGTGG010000054.1:0-3458 GCA_041746855.1 Cyclobacteriaceae bacterium
AAAACCATTGTTGAATTTTGAACATAGAAGTAGCTTTCTAATCATTGTTGGAATTCCGTACCGGAAGAAAGCGAAACTATCCTTTAGCGAATTCTTTGTATCCGTTCATGGTATAACTTATGAATTAACTTACTTTTGCGATAGCGAAAATTTTTGCAATGACTGAAAGAGAGCTTATCAAATTGGAGGGCACGATCCGGAAAAAAATGGACGAAGTAAAAAAGCAACAGGTTACATTACGGGAATCGGGACTTGGGGGATTAATGAATACCCTAAAGAAGGTTGATGAAGCTTCTTATGAAAAGCTATTTTCAGCGTACAAGAAAATGGTGGCGGAGTTCAATATTTTCAAATAAGGAATAATAGCGGGAGTGAAAGTGATTTGGTCAAGTTGAGACTGTGGAAAAATTCGCAGCTTTGAGGCATTGTTTGATAGTAATATTTTTAGACATACGTAAGTAAACCATTTACGTACCCTATTTAGTAGTGAGCGCCACGATTGCACCACTTAAATACACTAGTGGGGCATTCCAATTAATGGCGATTTCATTTTACGCATACGAAAAAACATCATCAACATACGCCTCATCTGGCAAAAGGGAATTTTGAACAAAAATTTTTTTCTAATACGCTGATTGTAATGTCTAACCAATCCATCCTCAACAAATTAACGATGCATAGCAGATCGTGCTATTTCGATTTCGGATCGTAGACTACTACTCGGCTTTTGCTGAGCATGCTCATGAAGATACCGAACAACACCTTGACTAGTCTCCATCTGTATGCTCTCACCTTTCTTAAAAAAGGGGATAGTAGATTTCTTGAAGGGGAATTAAAACCCCACTTTTTGCAGTCTGTAGCCCGTCCTTACGGGAATAATGAACATCCATATAATCCCATTAGGATGTTAAACCCAACAACAATAAATTGGAGTTAAGGTATAAATTGTGAAATCCATCCATTTAGCCAGCCAATCGGAAATATTAACCAACCAAATTACAAACAGGAGCAACTGTTGGATGCTGTTGCTTTCTCTGCTAAAGAATTGCTTTCGACTAATAATTGGGCATCACGCATTAATGAAATCCTTCGCAGGCTAGCGGAGGCTTCAGACTCTAGTCGTGTGTATGTATTCAAACACAATCACCAGGTAGGCAAGCTTTTCACCAGTTTGGTATTTGAGTGGTGTGCATCCGGTATTGCAGCACAAATAGACAACCCTGAGCTAAGCGAAATGGAAGTTGGAGCCGTGGGATTCCAGCGTTGGATTGATTTAATGAGTGCCGGAGAATCAGTATCCGGAACGGTTGAAAATTTTCCTGCTGAGGAGCGGGAGTTATTGGAAGCACAGTCGATTAAAGCCCTTGCCGTCATTCCTTTTTTTGTTTCCGGAAAGTGGTGGGGGTTTATTGGATTTGATCAATGCGACCGTATACGTGGATGGTCGACTGCAGAGCTTGGTGCATTGCAAGCTGCTGCAAGCATGATTGGCAGTGCCATCGAGCGACAGATTTCGGAGGCACGCCTACAAGAACAATTTGAGGAATTACAAAAGATAAATCAGGAATTGGATTTCTTTGTATATAGCGTGTCACATGATCTTCGTGCACCGTTGGCAAGTATTCTTGGCTTGATCAATATCGCCTACATGGAGGATTTGAATGTAAACCAACGTAACTATCTCGCGCGTATGCGCGAAAGCGTACGAAAGTTGGATGTGTTCATTAAGGAAGTATTGGATTATTCACAAAATTCAAGAACCCAACTCAAGCCCGAGGAAATAGATTTAAAAATTTTTTTAAGCGATGTTGGTAAACAAATTATTCCGGTGGATACAACTATCTCATTTGAGATTGAGTACAACGCAGAGCCGGGCGCTTCATTTTATTCCGATAGGAAAAGGTTGGAAATCGTTTTCAATAACGTATTATCCAATGCCGTAAATTTCAGGGATACAACGAAAGCGAATTGCCGGATAACGATTACTATTCATTTGACCCATGAAGGTGCAGCGATTCAATTTGACGACAATGGAATTGGAATTGATTCCGCTCACATTGAAAATATCTTCAAGATGTTTTACCGTGCTACAGAATACGGTACAGGATCGGGCTTGGGTCTCTACATTGTCAATGAGGTAATTTTAAAACTTGGTGGCTCAATAAGCGTACAGTCGGAGCCTAATGAATTTACCCGATTCAGTTTGTGGATTCCTTCCGCGAATCAATAGTCATCCGGTGTATTGAGGTTTTAATGAGTTCAATTTTGTAATCAATGTTTCTTTCCTGTGTAAATTCATTATGCGAGTACTGAGATCATTTTTAAATTTCTTTCTCAATTTTGAAGGAACCTATTTATTTTATTTAGTAGTCAGCGCCACGATCGCGCCACTTAAGTACACCAGTGGGGCATTCCAATTAATGGCGATTTCATTTGAAGCATACGAACAAACATCATCAACATACGCCTCATCTGGCACCAGGGACTGATACGTACATTTGTCCTGTCTACCCGGATTAGGACCCCCCGCCAGCAAACCTGGAACAGGTTCAGTTATACCATCGGCTTCAGAGGGGCGATGGTGAATATGCATGGGTGTCTTTGCTCCAAAACCAGTAACAAAAGAATATCCGGTAGCATTGCGGCCCAGTATATAATCAAAGTTGGCGAGCGCGGCATTCAGGTATTTTTGATCAGGATTTATTCGGTAAGCCTTTAACATCAGAATGCCTTGATTGGCCGCCACCGCATTGCTTCCCCAGACAAAATCCTTCGCCACTAATCCCATCGGACATTGATAACGACTTTGTGGTAGTCCATCTGAAAATTTGTTTGCTTCCGCCAATATCTTTTTCTGTACGGCTACCAACAAGGGTTGATGGTCCTTTCGTAACACCTTATCATTTTCTGCCAATGTATAATAACCTAACATGGTAACCTGATTCCAAGAGGGCACTTCGATGGTAACATGGTCTTCAACCTTTAAACCTTCCAGAAAGCCCGTGTCACCTGTTGTTACCGCCAGTTCAGCCTGTGCCCAGAAGAATTCATCGGTTAGGTTTCGGTCACCATACGCACCCGTGTTGATATCAGGGTCAAATGTTTTGTTCATTTTATTCTGATCATAAAAAATAGAAGGATTAGTCTCTGCCCATTCCCACGCCTTTAGTGCAGCCGTGCGGCACGAGTCAGACAAACCAGGAAGCTGACGCTGAAACTTACTGAACACCCTTGATGCACGCGCGGCAACGGCTGAAAAATTGAGCGCGGCAGCTGTACTCTTCTGTACCATATATCTGGGCATTGTAGCATGGTGTGGCATTACCATCGGGTCGAAATTGGCATTGGTGCATTTGTGGTAGACACCACCATCATCCGGGTCTTGCATGGTCAGCATCCACCGGAGGTTCCACAGTACTTCATCCAGGATATCTGGGAGATCGTTGCCCGATTCTGGA
>JBGTGG010000055.1:0-6550 GCA_041746855.1 Cyclobacteriaceae bacterium
AGAAAAGGGATTTTTTAAAATGAACCTCTAATTTAAGGAATTCAAAATTGATTCACGCTAATCAACGGGAAGCAATAAGTTTTTGCAGGATATTTTTTGCTGCTTCCGAAATGATTGTTCCCGGGCCAAAAATGAAGGATACACCGGACTGCGTTAGAAATGCATAATCCTGAACAGGGATGACACCACCTGCCACAACCAAAATATCGTCCCTGCCGATTTTTTTTAGTTCTTCAATTAATTCAGGAATCAATGTTTTATGTCCGCCTGCCAAACTGGATGCACCTACAATGTGCACATCATTTTCCGCTGCCTGCATCGCCACTTCAGCAGGTGTTTGAAAAAGCGGCCCGATATCAACATCAAAACCCAAATCGGCAAAACTGGTGGCAATTACTTTTGCACCACGATCGTGGCCATCCTGGCCCATCTTTGCTACAAGGATTCGCGGTCTTCTGCCATCTTGTTCCGCAAACTGGTCTGAAAGTTTTAACACCTCTTGAAAAGCGGATTGGTTTTTCATCTCCCCCGAATATACACCTGAAATTGATTTTATAGAGGCTTTGTACCGACCAAAAACATTTTCCAATGCTTGCGAAATTTCACCAAGGGTTGCCCGCTTCAACGCTGCATCAACTGCCAGTTCGAGCAGATTGCCTTCTCCTGTTTTTGCGCTTTCAGTGAGTTTGTTCAATGCTGCTTCCACATCTGCGGAAGAACGATTGGCTTTCAATTCTGTTAAGCGTTGAATTTGTTCATCCCGCACGGCAGTGTTGTCTACTTCCCGGATTTCGAAATCAGGGACATCATCAACCTGATATTTATTCACACCCACAATCACATCTCGTGCGGAATCAATGCGTGCTTGTTTCGCAACAGCGGCTTGTTCGATGCGCATTTTAGGAATGCCGGATTCAATGGCTTTGGTCATGCCGCCAAGCTCCTCAACTTCTTCAATTAGCGCCCAGGCTTTTTCAGCAAGTTCAGCGGTGAGTGATTCCACATAATACGATCCACCCATCGGGTCAACGGAGTGTGTCACTCCTGTTTCTTTTTCGATAAACAATTGTGTGTTGCGTGCGATGCGGGCTGAGAAATCGGTTGGTAATGCAATTGCCTCATCCAACGAATTGGTATGCAAGGATTGTGTATGCCCCAGCACCGCGGCCATCGCTTCTATATATGTCCGCGTTACGTTGTTGTACGGATCTTGTTCGGTTAAACTCCAACCCGAGGTTTGGCAATGCGTGCGCAACGCCATCGACTTTTCTTTTGTCGGATTAAACTGTTTCACAATTTTCGCCCACAACAATCGGCCTGCCCGCATTTTGGCAATCTCCATGAAGAAGTTCATACCAATGCCCCAGAAGAAAGAAAGACGGGGTGCAAAATCATCAATCTTGATTCCTGCTTTTATTCCCGCACGTATATATTCCAACCCATCTGCTAATGTATAGGCGAGTTCAATGTGGGCAGGAGCCCCCGCTTCGTGCATGTGGTAGCCACTAATGCTAATGGAATTAAACTTCGGCATGTTACGCGAAGTATATTCAAAAATATCAGCAACAATGCGCATCGAAGGTGCGGGCGGATAGATATACGTGTTGCGCACCATGAATTCTTTTAGGATATCATTTTGAATGGTGCCGTTCAATTGTTCTGGTTTGATTCCTTCTTCTTGTGCGGCAGCAATATAAAATGCCATGATTGGAATCACCGCTCCATTCATCGTCATCGATACCGACATTTTATCAAGCGGAATCTGATCGAACAAAATTTTCATATCCAAAATGGAATCGATTGCTACACCTGCTTTTCCGACATCACCTTTTACACGAGGATGATCGGAATCATAGCCACGGTGTGTTGCCAGATCAAAAGCAACGGATAATCCACGCTGACCGGCTGCTAAATTTTTTCGATAAAAGGCGTTGGAGTCACGTGCAGTAGAAAATCCTGCATATTGCCGGATCGTCCACGGACGTGAAGTGTACATGGATGCGTACGGCCCTCGCAAATAGGGTGGAATTCCGGCCGTGAAACCTGTATGCGATAAGGTTTCGAAATCAATTTTAGTGTATTCCGGTTTTATTTTGATCTTCTCAGCACTTTTCCAGGAAGGTATTTCTTTTTTATCCTTTACAGGAGTAAATGAATTGAAGGCAATATTTTTGAAATCGGGCTGCATCAAAGTTGTGATTGAAATTTAGTCCAGGCTTTTTCAGCCAATTCATTCACCATATTCTCAACCAAGTAAGCGCCTGCTAATGGATCGGCAACTTTATTAAGATGCGATTCTTCTCTAAGAATATGACTGGTATTTCGCGCAATACGGCTCATCACTTCATTTTCGATGTCTTCCGGGTAGATGGTAAGTCCGTTTGCGCCACCGAGCACTGCGGCCATGGCAGCGGTTGTTTCTTTCAATAGATTGCCGTGTGGTTGAAAGTCGGGGTTGATCCAGGCTTCTGATCGGGCATGAATGATAAGGTTCTCTGGTTTAAAATCAGTGAAACCATATGCGTGGGCCACTTGAAACCATAAGAAGCGCAATGCCTTTAATTTAGCAACCGAGGCAAAGAAGTCTGTATCACTTGCAATTGAGAAGGCGATGGATGTAATCGCTATTTCAATTTTCCAGCCTTTCTTTAATAATCGTTGAATGCAATCGTTGCCAGTCATTAGCGCGTTGCTGATTTCATCAATTGGAAGGGAGGGGGGTACTAAAATTCCATTGCATTGGAACTTTGGGAAGGACTGGGGTGCAATCATTTCATTTTGCAAGTCTTTCCAAAAGAATGTACCGATAGTAGACTGTTTGTCTATGCCTTTCTTTTCCAAATAACTGAAATAGCTAATGCCTTGAGAGGACGAAGAAACCAAGAAGGATACGTTACAATATTCCAACGCTATGCCGGTCAATAACTTATCAAAATCCACGCGCTCCTTTTGGGCGAGATCAAATAAAATCCCTTCGGCACCAGCTGCAAGATGTTCCAACGCTTTTTTATTGCCGACCGATTCATCCTCAACCCGAACCGGTGGCAGGTTGTCCCATGATCGCGGTCCTTTGAATTCTTCATCGCTCGCAACCAGTTGGAAACTATGAAGTGCCTCCGGATTTAAATCAGTTTTATCATAATAAGGTTTAACATGCAGGCCATCAGCCGATACACGTGTCAGTGCTTCAAAAGGATCCTGATCGCCCAATTCTTTTTTTGCCAAAGCAGTCCACTGCTCCCGGGTGGAAGGCGGAAATTCTTTTAGCAAATCTTTGATCGAGCTGGAATCGGACATGAAATTTTTTTTATAAACAATTTTACATAGATTTTGTGAATGAAGCCGTTATTAAATCAAAATTAAGGAGGAGTAAATTTTTCGTAAAAGTCAAGCCGTGGAACACTTGTTTTGTTAGAACCTTTTTGCACATATTTGTCTCCCCTTTCCCGAACGGGACTAAGAAATAATAGAATTCGAAGAATAAATTTAATGGAAGTAGAATCCGGTACTGTATGGAATGATTGCCTCGACTTAATCCAGGGAGAGGTTGGTCATGAAGATTTTAACACCTGGTTCAAACCCATTTCGCCATTGAAAGTAGAAGGGGATGTTTTGACCATTCAGGTTCCTTCCCAATTTTTCTACGAATGGTTGGAAGATAACTACGTTCCTGTACTTAAAAAGGCGATCCGCAAAACATTAGGCCCCACCGGACGATTGGAATACTCTGTGATTGTAGACAGTGGCAACCAACAGAACCCACCAGTGTCTGTAAATTTCCGCAATGGAAATGGCCGTCCAGCCAATGCTGCGGGAAATGGCAATGGAACTGGGAGCGATTATTCCCCCTTTACATTCAAAGCATTAAATCCGAAAACCGTCAATAGCCGGCTTAACTCCAGCTATTCGTTTGATAACTTCATTGAAGGAGATTGTAATCGCTTAGCCAGATCTGCTGGAGTGGCGGTGGCGAAAAAGCCCGGGATCACTTCTTTCAATCCGTTGATGCTCTATGGCGGTGTGGGTGTTGGAAAAACCCATCTCGTGCAAGCCATTGGCAATGAGATCAAAAATAATTTTGCTGACAAGGTGGTGTTGTATGTCGATCAAAACGATTTCACAAGCCAATTCTTAAATGCCCTTCAAAACCACAAGCTTCAGGATTTCCAGAATTTTTATCTACAGGTGGATTTGTTGATTTTGGATGATGTCCAGTTTTTGGCAGGTCGTGAGAAAACCCAGGAGATATTTTTCCACATTTTCAACCAGCTACATCAATCCGGCAAGCAGATCATCATGACCAGTGATTGTCCACCGCGCGACATGAAGGGATTCCAGGATCGTTTGTTGTCGCGCTTCAAGTGGGGATTAACGGCAGATTTGCAAGAACCTGATTTTGAAACCAAGCTTGCCATCATTTATCGCAAGATGGGTGCCGATGGTATCCAGATTTCCACGGAAGTGGCCGAATATTTAGCGTATAGCGTAGATACCAATTTGCGCGACATGGAAGGTGTGTTGAACTCGCTGATTTTCCATGCTACGTTGTTGAAGAAAGAGATTGATTTGGAGTTGGCGAAAGAGGTGTTGAAAAATATCATCAAAGAAATTCAATCTGATGTGAGCGTTGATTTTATTCAGAAAACTGTCTCTGAATATTTTAAAGTGAACGTGGAGCAGTTGAAGAGCAAAGTAAAGAAGCGCGAGATCGTGATCCCGCGCCAAGTATCGATGTATTTTTGCAAGCGGTACACACAACTAACGTTGGCATTGATTGGGGAAAATTTTGGTGGACGCGATCATAGCACGGTGATCCATGCACTGGAATCCGTTGAAGATATGATGAAGACCGATGCGAACTTTAAAGCATCCGTGGAAGACCTGAGCAAGAAGTTGAAGCTAAGGATTCATTAGTACATCAAACTTTGGTTTGTTAGTAAGCCGAAGCTAAAGAATAACACAGACCCTCATTTTTATTATTTATAACGAAAGTTTAAAGGAATAACGATGATTATTTACGGATGGAATACCAAAAACATTAAGCAGGCACCGTTACCGAACCATGCGTGCCCAAGTTGTAAAGAGAGCAATTCCTACGTTGCGGTTTTTGCACACTATGCGCACATCTTTTGGATACCTTTATTCCCCTACAAAAAAACGATTCAAATTTATTGCGCCCATTGTCAGTTGGCGACTGAAGAGAATACAATGCAAGCAGAGATGAGAGGGAAGATGAAGCAATTGAAGTCTACTGTTTCGATTCCAAAATATTTATTCTCTGGATTGTTCATCATCGCATTGGCAATAAGTTATTTTGCGTATTCGGGTCATCAACAAGGTCAGTTAGAAGCGGAGTACATTTCTAATCCACAAGTGGGAGATGTTTATATTATTAAGGATTCGGAAGAAAAGTCTGAATACAACCATTATTTAATGAAGGTGAACGCAATTGAACCGGATAGTTTAATTGTTGCGTTCAGCTCCTATTATTACAATGGGATTGTTGATAAACTCGATCCTGCCGATGGTTTTTATAATGTTGCGTATGCGATTCATAAAGATCAGATTAAAAACTTTGATGTTTCCGGTGATTTAAAAAAGGTGATGCGGGATTATTCTTTGAGTGCAGAGTTTGATCGGGTTGTTGAATTCAATCCGGAAGTTTTGGAAGAGGTTGTGGAGTAATCAATCCAGAGAAAGGTTGTTAAAATTGTCAGGTCGAAAGCTCATAACACCGATTTTTTACCAAAAATACTGAGCCTATAAAAGGATTAAAATATTTACTTCAGCCATTTACCATTCCAACCCAATTGGCTGTTGCTTAGGTTGTGTAATTATTAACTTTTAGTTTTTGGTTTAAACAATGCTTTTAGTTCATTTTGATACAGGATTAACTGTAAAGCCAACACCATAGTTACCTGCCATAAAGTATACCCATAACTATTATCATAAAAATCGTTTATTATCCCTAACAAAATTAAAACTACTACAGAAGCCCATTTGATAAAAATAAAATAACTTGCTTTAATTATTTTGAATAAAACTCTATAGCTATAAAACATAAGTAAAGGCGATATAATTGCTACAGGTATCAACCCAAGTAAATCGTTAATATCTGCCCCTAAAACAAATCCTTCTATTTTTTTATCAGGATTCCCTCCCATAATTAAATATCCAATAATACCCGATATAAGAATAGATAAAAAGAAAACAACGTAAGACAATACAATAGATACTAAAAAACTTAAAAAGAAATTGTATTTAGTTTTTCCGTAATTAAATAATATAATAGCAATACCAAATGTTCCTATAATCAAATACTCCTTGTATCCCCCAAAAAAGCACAGTACTGATAAACAAGAAAGAATAGCAGGTAGAATTATTCTACCTGCCAATATAATAATATTTTATCTGATAGTCCGTAAACATACCACTAAATTACACTAAGGATAAGGTTATCAAATAGATTCACCGAATACCTTCTGTTCAGCTTGAAGCAGAACTCATCAAGGTATAATTGCAAATACTTTTCTTTGATCACATGATAGAT
>JBGTGG010000056.1:0-1907 GCA_041746855.1 Cyclobacteriaceae bacterium
GGACTCAAGACTCAAGACTATTATGACGATAAAAGAAGCCCAAACCCAGGTCGATCAATGGATCAACACTACCGGTGTTCGCTATTTCAATGAACTTACCAATACCGCTATCCTGACAGAAGAAGTTGGAGAGGTGGCACGCATCATGGCGAGACGCTATGGTGAACAATCGGAAAAGGAATCTGATAAAAATTTAGATCTTGGCGATGAACTAGCGGATGTGCTTTGGGTATTGATTTGCCTAGCGAACCAAACCAATGTTGACCTTACGGAAGCTTTCAAAAAGAATTTAGAGAAGAAGAATATACGCGATAAAGACCGTCACCGAAATAATGAAAAGTTAAGCTAAGCAAAGCTTTCCATCAATCAACATCGGCACAACATCGTATTGATCGGGAGTCAAACAAAATTCAATGTCTTTATGAATGTTAAGCCTGGCGAGGCGTTGCACATGCGAGGATGAACTCAAAAATTTTACAAGATCATTCTTGGCAATATTATAAAGATGTTGGGCAGCAACCGGTGCATCACAATTCGGTGTAATGTGATCTTTTAGCAATTCAACCAGAGCCCCAGCATATACAGTGTCTTCCAAATTCACTTTTCCTTTCCACCCTGCACAAACTGCCAACACATTGTTGGATCCATTTTTTAAATAGCTTACAATAGCCGAAAGGTTTAAAAATGATCCGATAATTATTTCTCTTGCACCAACCGATTTGGCAATTGCCTGTGTTCCGTTGGTGGTAGTGAAAGCAATTTTGATTCCTTTGACTTCTTCCTTCATATATTCAAAAGGAGAATTTCCGAAATCACAACCTTCAACTTTTTCCCCATTGCGTTCACCCGCGGTGAAGTATCCATGAGATTTCATTGCCTTACATTCAGCTAAATCAGCAAACGGTTTTATACAATCAATACCATGTGCGAAGGCTGCAGTCATACAGGAGGTGGCTCGAAGGATGTCGATTATTACAACGGTTTTGTCGCTCACATCATATAAATGCATGAGGTCTGGGCTCAGGCAAACATCGATTGTTTTCATTTGGATTGGTTCTTGATTTAATGGTTGAATCCAGAGGATTTTAAAAAAATTGATTATGAATTATTTGTTTCAAGTTAAAAGTTTCAAGTTGTCATACTCAAACCTGTAACTTTTAACCTGTAACTTATTTTTCTATTTCCCAATAAACGGAACCTTACTTACGACAGCCCGAATCGCTTTTCCGCGGATGTCGATGAAAATTTCGGTATCTGGTTTTGAATGCTCAACAGTAACATAACCAAGTCCAACACCAATGCCCAACACGGGTGAGATTGTTCCGCTCGTTACGTTACCGATAATATTTCCATCCGAATCTTTAATCTGATAATCATGGCGCGGAAAACCTTTGTCGATCATTTTAAACCCCACTAGTTTTTTAGTAACGCCCGATTCTTTTTGTCTTTTAAGGTTTTCAGCATTGGTAAAATCTTTTGTGAATTTGGTGATCCAACCCAATCCAGCCTCAAGTGGTGAAGTTTTATCATCAATATCATTTCCATATAAACAAAACCCCATTTCCAATCGCAAGGTATCGCGTGCTCCTAAACCAATAGGTTTAATGTCCACATCTTTGCCTGCTTCAAAGATGGCATTCCAAACTTTTTCAGCATCATTTTTATCGACATAGATTTCAAAACCGCCCGCACCTGTATACCCGGTGTTCGACATGCATACATTTTCAGCCCCAGCGAATTCACCGATGGCAAAATGATAGTATTTAATTTGGCTTAAATCGGTCTTCGTTAATTTTTGAAGGACCTCAAGAGCTTTTGGTCCCTGCACTGCAAAAAGGCAGGTATCATCGGAAACGTTTTTCATCTCAGCACCTTTCGTATTGTATTGGCTGATCCAGTTCCAGTCT
>JBGTGG010000057.1:0-9149 GCA_041746855.1 Cyclobacteriaceae bacterium
ATTAATTCATCCAGTCTTACAATTTTTAAACCAATTGATTGAACATGTTTAATAAAATCCGGTAAAATTTGTTGCGTTGATCCACTATGATCGTGAAACAAAACAATATCACCTCCTTTTAGGTTTCGGGTGATGCGCCTCATCAGTTTCACAGGATCCTTTATTACCGTATCAAAGGATCGTACCGACCAGCCAATGGTTTTGTACTCAGTACCCACCGCTGATGCCAGGTTCGGGTTGGTGACACCATAGGGCGGCCGGAAAAATTTTGGCCTGATGCCCAGTGCTGATTCAATACAATCATCCGTCTTCGTTAATTCCGCTTTCATTTTTTTTGAAGAAAGCAGATCAAAATTCCAAGCGTGTTGAAAACTATGGTTGCCAATAATATGTCCGTGTTCGTGAATCCCTTTTAGCACGTGCGGATGTGCTTCACTGTTTTTTCCAATGCAAAAGAAACAGGCTTTTACCTGATTTTCCTTTAAAATCGAAAGTACCCTTTCGGTACCTGCACCCGGACCATCATCAAACGTGATGGCAATACTTTTTGAATTTTCCTTTCCGGAGCAAATCGCAGGCATGAAAAATCCGGAAGACATGTACAGGGTTCCATAAACCTGTAGAAGGATGAAGATTAAAAAAGCACCGGCATACACTTTCCAGTCAACTTCCTGAAACCAATCCAGTAAAATCAAAAACAGGATCAGGATTAAAAAAAGTGTGTTGATTATTTTGTACCGCGGCACGATTCAAGCAAAATTAAAGAATGATGATGACCAAGATACGGATTGTAAATCAGAATTTTTTTTGGCATTGTATCAACCGCAATTGGGACATCCATTTTTTCCTTCAACAACGAGCTCGCCCACCACACTGCAAATCCTACAGATGTGGCAAACTCACCCGAATATTTTTTGTACGCCACAATTTTATCCACAGGAAAAATTCCTTCTATGGCTTTGTCGGCTTCGCTGTCCCAGGGTTGTTCCATTCCCCCAAATAACACAAGATCAATTTCGGTGGGATTGATTTTATTCGTACTTAAAAAAAGTTGAATTTCCTTTTCCAGGGATGCCGGTTTAAAAAGTGTCCGTTGATTAATAATCCGTGCATAACTTTCTTTCTGTTTTTTTGCAGTACACAAAAAATAAAATGCACCTTCCCCGTGTGCTAAACCCTTGCCAAAAATACCAGCACGCTGCATGAGCACATGACTCACCTCGGTTATTTCATCCACAGCTCCAACCAACACATTTTGATCTGCATCTTCAGCGAGTAGCATCTTGCCATCCAGCAATGCACTCTCAAACGAAAATGATTGGTGTGTAAAGGTTTGGTTGTGCCCATGGCATCCCAGCAACAACGCCACCTGCGAGCCGATGGTATTATGCGTAGATTGTATAAAGGGCGTTGGATTTGCACCTTCCTCTTTTTGCTTTACCATCTTCGTCAAAAAAATCCCCGTATCTTCCAGGCAACCAAACCCTGTTCCGGTGGTAATCGCATCGGGTATTTTAACATCCACATCTTTTAATGCCATAAAAGCCGCAGTCACGCCCATGCTCACAATCCGGCTCATTCTTCGCAGCAAGCGCGGATCGATCCATGTAGAATAGTCGGGTTCAATGGCGGGCACCTTTCCTTCTTTTGGTGATGGAATTTCTATCCCCCCTTCTAAAGATTGTGTTGAAATTGCTCCGATGCCGCTGATGTACATGATATTATTCTTTAGAAAAAATTATAGAAGAACAATTCCCACCAAAGCCAAAGGAGTTGCTCATCACATGATGATTGGAAAATCCCGATTCAAATTCCTTTTGCGGAATAATCCCCAGTTCAGGAATTGCATTTTCAAAACCCAGGTTCGGATATGCAATTCCGTTTATTAATGACAATATTGAAAACACCGATTCAATTCCTCCACTGGCACCCAATGTATGCCCGGTAAAACTTTTCGTTGAACTCATGCGTGGCATGTCCGCTCCAAACAATCTTTTCACCGCAGTTCCTTCCGATAAATCATTGTTTTCCGTTCCTGTTCCGTGCAAGTTTATGTAATCAATAGTCGAAGGTTGAAGATTGGCCATCGCCAAAGCTTTTTCCATTGCGATAAAAGATCCTTTTCCTTCCGGTGAGGAAGCTGTTTGATGAAAAGCATCACTGCTGATTCCGTAACCTGAAATAGAACCCAGCACATGTGCTTTTGTTTGTTGTAATACTTTTTCAGATGCCAATACCACAAACCCTGCACCTTCCCCAAGGTTAAGTCCGGCACGGCTAGCATCAAAAGGTCGGCAGCGTTCCTTGTCCAAAATCATCAGGCTGTTGAATCCATTCAATGTGAATTTGCAAAGGGCATCCGCACCTCCGGCAACCACCACATCAAGATGACCCTGTGCAATTAATCGCGCACCGTAAATAATTGAATTTACCGAAGATGAACATGCAGTGTTGATGGTGGAAATAAAATCAGTAATTCCTAAGTCTTCTGCAATAAGTTGGGTGGTTTTTCCACATTCGTGGAAGCGGACAGCTTCAATATCACCGGCATTGGGATCGATAAGAAAATCAGAAAAAAATTCCTCCGTGCGGTCCATCCCGCCAACGGTAGTAGCGGAAACAAATCCCGTTCGGAATGTATGGATGTCAAATCCACAATTTTCTACCGCATCGCGCGCTGCCAGCATTCCCAGCAAGGCAGTACGCGGGATATTTTTTTTACACTTTAAAATTTCCGCAAGCTCCTGATTGGAATATTTCACTTCCCCGACAGGGAGTGCATGAACAGTCTGCAAATATTTGCTGGTGCCAATTCCGGTTTGATGGGCCTGAAAAGATTGAAGTGTTTCCGTTGCCCCTCTGCCAATAGCCGATAGCACACCGAGTCCGACAACTGAAACCATTCCTTTCAAGTGTTACGCATTTTTATTTGCCGTAATATACTCGGCCATGGTGCGCACCGTTTGAAAAACCTGCGGGCCTTCCTTCGGATCATTGATTTTAATACCATATTGTTGCTGCATCATCACGATCAACTCCAATGCATCGATTGAATCCAATCCCAATCCTTTTACAAAAAGCGGCTGGTCATCACCAATATCTTCCGGTTTTAAATGTTTCATGTTCAATGCTTCAATGATCTGAACTTTCAGATCGGCCATCAATGCGTCCATATTACTGCGTATACAAGTTGAATAAATTTTCTTTTGAATGTTCCACCGAACCTTTCCGGTTCACTTTCTCGACCAAATATAAAAAAACATCATGGTCTTCCCCTATTACGTCTACCCAACCGGCAAGACATGCTTTCGTATTTCCTGTTTCCAGAAGTGAATTGACATAATGGGTATGGAATTCCAAATCAAAAGTTTCCTGAATAAAAAAAGCATTCTCCCCTTTCCACCCATTCCGGATGCAAATTTCGCCTGTCACAATATTGGGCAACGTGTAGACAAACAATGCCGGGCTCGCCATTTTATCAATGGATTTCTGAAAAGCCAGGTCGGTATCCAGACTTGCATGTTTGTTGGCTAAAACAACAGCAACCTCCTCGGGTGCATACATTGTTAAATCTTTTTCGCCAACAACGAATTCCGTGGCCAATACGCCCAGCTTACTGAGTGTGTCCATTTTATAAAACTTCGGATAATCGCGCATCACTTTTGAATACATTCCGTCAAGAAATTCAGAAAGAGGTTCTGTTGAAGCCGGGAAACTTTGGGCGTGGGTCACAATCTTTCTCTCGTGAATGCGACAAAAACCTGTTAAAAAATTTCCCTCCATTATGCTGAATGCTTTTCAAAAACTATTGCTGCATTGCACCCCCCAAAACCTGAACCTGTTTTCAGGCAGACTTTCGTTTCTGTTTTTCTCAAACGCGCTGACACAGCAATGGATTTTGAAACCCCCAATGTTTCAAAACCAACCGTAGGCAAAACTTCATTGCGCAAAAGTCCTTCAATATTCAATGCCGACTCCACCAACCCTGCCGCACCTAATGTATGGCCTATACTACCTTTCAGACTATTCACTGGCTTTGATGAAAGCCCGGCAAGTTCAAATGCTTTCGCTTCCATCTCATCATTATATACCGTAGCAGTGCCATGAGCAGAAATAAAATCAACTTCTAAAGCATTCAATTTTGATTCCTTCAATGCTTGCGTGATGGCCATCGCCAATTCTTCTCCCGTTTTAGAAGGTCCGGAAATGTGGTTGGCATCGTTGCTCAATCCTCCTCCAGTTATTTTTATCGTGGAGATTGATCCTGTATTTTTTTCTTTACTCACAATCATCGTTGCGGCTGCTTCGCCCAGCGAAATACCGGTTCGGTTTTCATCAAAGGGTTTGCAAGGCAATTGGCTCATGGCACTCAAGGATTGAAAACCCGATACGACAAATTTTGAAAGTACATCTGCACCCATCACAATGGCATGGTCGTATTGTTTGCTTACAATCAAGCGTTTCGCAACAAGCAATGCCATGATACCTGATATACATGCATTCGATACCACAACCGGTTTATTTGGATTGCTGAAATAACCGGAGACCGCTTTCGCGGAATAGGAAAGCAGCAACTGTTCTTTAGTGTGTTCCTTTTCAAGTAAATCGATATTTCCTTTTGTGGTAGAAAGGATAAAGATTACCCGATTGGAGGAAGTATCAATTGACGAAGTGGATACAACATCTTTTACAGATCGGATCAACAGTTCTTCAAAATAGGTATACCCGAGCGGAATATTTTTTTCAACTAAAAAGGGTAGTAGCATATCAGCACCTATAGCACTTACAGTTTGACCTGCCTGATTAGTTTTTATAGCTGTCTTTCCTTTTTGGATGGCGGCATAATTTTCCTGTGTCGTAACTCCCAGCGGGGAAATGACATTATGTGCAACAATCCAAATGTCAATAGGGTTATTCAAGATTCCACTTCGCTTTCCAGTCTTCAAAAAAAACCGGGTTGGTCAATTGCAATTGAAATGTTTTTACTTCCACAAACACCTGGACGGTTGATCCGGAAGCCACCAACTCACCTTTGCTATTCACGATTTTGTATTCAAAAAAAACTTTGGCGGCTTTCTTCGCGATAAAAGTAGTTTCAACGGTTACGGTATCACCATACCGCAATGCTTTTTTATAATCGCATTGAATGGAAACCACCGGAATGGCCAATCCATGCGCATAGCAATCCAGGTATGAAAACCCATACCGTTTGCCAAAGCTTTCGCGACCATCTTCAAAGTAACGCACGTAGTGACCGTGCCAAACAATTCCCAATGGATCTGCTTCATTAAAGCGAACAGAAATTTCTGTTGTATCTTTTAGCACCTCTGTTAGCGTTGGTATTTCTTTCTCCACATTTCAAATTCACTTTTCTGTATACTTTTCAAACTTCCATAAATGGCCCCAGCCCAATAATTCCGCAACCCAAAGCCACTCGGATTGCTTGCCATTTTTTCACATAGTAAAATCTCGCGCGTGGCTAGATCAAAAAAAGTAAAATACATGGAACCCTTTGCACTTAGCTTATCAAAACTTTCCACCACAATCATCAGCCCGGTTCCTGAGCGGTCGCCAAAATTATAGCTATACAATATTTGCTGCACCGCTTCCGGATTTAAATGGTCATGGTCTTTGATGTCGTCAGACAGCATGTCCGCAAGGATCAAATCGGAATTATGTTTCATGGTAATATCAATCGCTTTTTCAACTTTTGTCTTACCAAATGTTTCACCGATGTTGAATTTAGCATACTCTTTGTCCATTAAAGCATTCCAATCTCCAATCGTCTTTTTGATATTTTCTTCTGTACCAAATCTTTCGCGGTCGCCAATGAAAATAGCACCACTAAAATCCAGGCCAACCCATGTGAGCGGCTCGTCACTTTTAAATACCTTGTTAATTTCTTGCGCCATTAAGGTTGACGAGGAAATAAAAATTATAGTTGATAAAAAAATGAATGGTAATCTTTTCATGTGTTCGGGTATTTTTGTTTACTATTTATCTTAATTGTTAGACTTTATAAAAACACGCATCTCACATTTGCAAATCACTTCATTCAACAGTGAGGTGGTGCCTTCAATAAGGATGATATCCATAATTTGATTTTTGCGTATGATGGTGGTCTCTATGGTTGATCCAACTTCAGGAAGTGTGGAAATTTCAAGGTGGCGAATGGCAGCAATGTATCCAAGGGGCACAGGTGTGTTATTTTGCTTGCTAAGATATCCAACTTGTGCCGCAGCGGTCTGCGCAATATTCTCAATTAACCCAGGTTCTTTTAACACACCATTTTCTACAAAGATATTGTCATCCGTAACATCAAGAGAAGTTGTCGCATGTTCATCGTCCGCATTTTTTAGCACATCGATCATCACAATCGGAGCACGTTGGGGAATATAATCGGTTACAGGATCAAGCATGCTTCTCAATTTCCCAAAAGTTATAATAATTGAACCAATGTTCGGGATACTTCTTTAGTAATTCCTCCAGATTTCGCGTAAAACCAGTCAATAAATTATCGATCACCTGATTTTTTGATACATCACTATCAAAAGAAATCATTGGTGATCCATAAAAATGATAATGCTTGCTCGTTTCTTTAAATGCAAACACAAACGAAACCGGTACTTTAAAGGTGGATGCTAAAATGAAAGGGCCAAGCGGGAATTTTGCCGGAGCATCTAATAAATTTTGTTCGGTAGTTTTATTGCCCGGTAAAAAACGATCCGCATGAAGGCAAACCAACTGGTTGTTTTGCAGTGCTTCCCCAATTGCATATACATGCGACAAATCATCCTTCACTACAATTACATTAAAATTTCTCCCCCCCGTTACTGTATTTAAATAGTCTTTAATGCGTTGATGTTCGCCATCGTACATCACCACACTTACTTTTGCGTCCAGGCGTTCGAACAAATGGCCGGCTACTTCCCAATTTCCCACATGGGCACTCATCAATAATCCACCTTTTCCCTTTGCTACAATCGCGCGTAGGTGTTGTTCCCCATCAAACTCAAAGGTGAAGGGGTTTTTGATTCCCGACAGAACGATAATCTTATCCAGTAAGGTTTGTGCAAAGACATAATAATTCCGATACAGGGACCCAATCGATTTCAATACGCTGAATCGTTGTCTTTTTCTAAAATAGGAATAGATTTCCCGCGAAGAACCCCAGGAAAAAAGAAAGAAATAAAAAGCGATAAAGCGAAGGAGGAAATAAGCAGGAAAAACACCGAAAGTTTTACAAACAAAAATGACAATACGATAACCAAGTTTCGTACCCCTGGACTTCCCTTGCCATGTAGACATGGATTATGGATTTACCTTTTCGGCTACGCGATCGTTTACGTATTCGTAAAAATTCTGAAAGGTTGAAATGGCTACAAAGTCTTCCGGCTTTACTTTAAAACCAAAATTGCTTTCAATAACTACCACTAAATCGATGTAGTCTAGGCTGTCCAGCTCCAAAGTTTCGCGAAGATTCGCCTCCGGGATAATTTTTTCTGGGGCTACTTCGAACTCTTCTACCAAAAAACCATTGATTTTTTCAATGATGTCTACTTTTTCCATTTCCACTATTTAGTCCACTTTTTAACAATCAATGAGGAATTTGTTCCCCCAAAACCGAAAGAATTCGACAAAAATACGCTAATATTTTTATTTATAGTCTTGTCCGCAATATTGAGCTGGGCAGAGTCTTCATCTGGGTTTTCAAAATTTATGTTGGGAGCAACAAACGATTCCTGCATCATTAACATAGAATACACAATTTCACTGGCCCCAGCCATCCAGCATTCATGCCCGGTCATGGATTTTGTTGAACTTACCAACGTTTTATCTTTTCCAAAAACTGTATCGATTGCTTTTGCCTCACTGGCATCCCCACCCGGGGTAGAAGTAGCGTGTGCATTGATGTAATCAATTTCAGAAGTTGGAATTCCCGCATCCCGCACAGCCATTTCCAATGAACGCACCGGTCCATCTACGCTTGGATTTGAAATATGGGCGCCATTGGATGAAAAACCATATCCAATCACTTCCCCTAAAATAGTGGCGCCACGCGCTTGCGCGGATTTTAAACTCTCTATAATAACTGTGGCCGCACCTCCACTTGGGATCAGTCCGTCACGATCACGATCAAATGGACGAGAGGCAGCAGTCGGATCATTTTCCCGAATGGAAAAAGCCCCCAGCGCATCAAAATTTCCCATGGAATAAATATTGGTTTCCTGGGCGCCTCCACAAATCACACATTCCTGCATGCCATGGCGGATTAAGGTGTACGCCAGCCCGATGGAGTGGGAACCGCTGGCACACGCTGCGCTGACACCGAAGTTTACCCCTTTCAATCTGAAAATGGTAGATAAGTTCATATTCACAGTAGAGTTCAAGACCTGAAAAACAGAGCCTGATCCTACCATCATCGTATCCTTTTTTTCACGGATTATATCAATGGCTTCAATTACCGGTTGTGCAGAACTGTCATTTCCATAGATGATGCCCACTTCCTTCCTGTCCAGATAATCCTGATCAATGCCGGCAACTTTCAACGCTTCAATCGTGGCGATATAAGCATATTCCCCTTGTTCGGGAAGCATAACCCTTGCTCTTCGGTCCAGCACTCCTTTTAATTGGGGCCTTTCCAAAACCCCGGTCAGGCCGGAACGATATCCCATTTCTTTGCGAAGGAGATCCAAAATGATTCCTGAACGTCCCTTATGAAGGGATTCGCTTACCTCGGAAAGGTTTTTTCCAATGCATGAGTAGATTCCAATACCCGTAATGACGACTCTCTCCATCTAAAATAATTTACTCTGCATGCATACTATATTCACAAAAGCAAAAATAATTAAATATTAAACACAATAAACTGATTTGGGTTTTTATGGCCAACTATCCGTAATAGTGAACTTTTATTCTCGCAAAGAGGGCTCAGCGGGCTTTGCGAAATCTTTGCGCGCTTTGCCTGCCTATGCTGAAGCTTGCGCAGGCAGGCGTGAAATTTTTCAAAGCCCTTAGCTAGACTACGTTATAGCGATTTAAGAATACAACCCCCCATTGATCGAAATCACTTCGCCAGTTATATAAGATGCCGCAGGCGATGCCAGAAAGTTTACTAATTCAGCAACCTCAGCTGCTTCTCCAAACCG
>JBGTGG010000058.1:0-16888 GCA_041746855.1 Cyclobacteriaceae bacterium
CAGCAATACATCTGATTCAGATATTTGACCGACACCTCTGTGGATAATCGCAACTTGTACTTCCGGTGTTGAAAGTTTTAACAACGAATCAGAAAGTGCTTCAACAGAACCGTCCACGTCAGCCTTCACAATCACATTCAATTGCTTGAAGCTTCCAATAGCAAGCCTTCGGCCAATCTCATCGAGGGTAATGTGTTTCTTGGTTCTGATATTTTGTTCGCGTTGAATCTGACCACGTTTGTTGGCAATCTCCCTTGCCTCACGATCGGAATCCATCACGTTTATTTTTTCACCTGCTTGTGGTGCTCCATCCAATCCCAATACAACAGCCGGAGTGGAAGGACCCGCTTCTTTTATTTTCTTTCCGGTATCATCAAAGATCGCTTTCACCCTACCGTAGTAAGAGCCAGCCACCATGATGTCACCAACCTTTAAGGTTCCGTTTTGAACCATACAGGTCGCTACATACCCGCGTCCTTTATCAAGGGAAGCTTCAATGATACTGCCTACTGCATTTCGGCTCGGATTCGCTTTTAAATCCAATACTTCTGCTTCCAATAATACTTTTTCCAAAAGCTCTTCAATGCCTTGCCCTGTCTTCGCAGAAATTTCCTGGCACTGATATTTTCCTCCCCAGTCCTCAACCAAAATGTTGATCGCAGAAAGTGCTTCTTTTACTTTATCAGGATTCGCTCCGGGCTTATCAATTTTATTGATGGCAATCACGATCGGAACGCCTGCAACTTGCGCATGGTTGATCGCTTCTTTTGTTTGCGGCATTACATTGTCATCGGCAGCCACTACGATAATTGCAACGTCTGTAATCTTTGCTCCACGTGCACGCATCGCGGTAAACGCTTCGTGACCAGGTGTATCCAGGAAGGCAATTTTTTGTCCGCTCTTGGTGATCACATCATACGCACCAATGTGCTGTGTAATACCACCCGCTTCACCTGACGTTACTTTTGTTTTACGAATAAAGTCAAGCAGGGAAGTTTTACCGTGGTCAACGTGGCCCATGATGGTGACAATCGGAGCACGGGGTTGTAAATCCTGCTCTTCATCCGCATCTTCGATCACGTCCAATTCCTCTTCAGCAGATGTAAACTTCACATCAAAGCCGAATTCATCAGCTATGACGGTAATGGCTTCCGCGTCCAATCGTTGGTTGATGGAAACGAACATGCCCAGGCTCAAACATGTAGAAATAACATCGTTTACAGAAACATTCATCAACGATGACAAGTCGCTGGCCGAAATGAACTCTGTTACTTTTAATGTTTTTGATTCTTCCTGCTCCTGTAATAATTTTTCCCCTTCAGAATCTGAGTACGCTTGTCGTTTCTCTCTTCTGTATTTAGATCCGGATGATTTCTTGCTACCACCACTTAGCTTGGCAAGTGTAGCACGGATTTGTTCCTGAATTTCCTTTTCTGTTGGTTCGGCTTTCTGTGCCCTTCCCTGTACTTTTCCGCGTGCCGGTCGTTGTTGTTGAGTCCCAGCACCTTGACCGGAACCAGTACCTTTATTCTCAGAAAGACCGATTCTTCTTCTTGGCCGCTTGCCTTTTCTCGCATCCTCTTTTTTATCAGATGAGGCTACTGGCTGATCTTTCTTCTTATCTTTTGGCAACTCAATTCTGTCAACCACTTTAAGGCCCTGCAATTTATCAGCACGTGCCTTAATTAACCCTTGTTCAGGTTTTTCTTCTGGCTCTGCTTGCTTTTCGGGTGGAGGAGGAACTTCTTTTTTCTCAACAACGGGTTCTACTATTTCCTTCTCTACTTCCTTTATCTCCTCTTTTGGAGCCTCCTCTTTTACTTCCTTCTTCGGTTGTAAATCAATTTTACCAACAACCTTTATTCCTTCAAGCTTTGGCTTTTCACGTTCTACTTTGCCAGGTTTTTCTTCTTCCTTGTGAACAACCTCCTGAGAGCCCAGGTTTTTGATCATAATGCTCTCTTCGTCTGAATCTTTTTGCTTCGGACTAACTGCTTCACGTTCAACTGCAACATCATCATGCTTCGGACCGATAGTCAATCCGGAAGCTTCCCTTTTTTCCGTTGCCGATGCCGCAAATTCCTTTGACAGCAAAGCAAATTGATCGGGCGTAAGTTTAGCGTTTGGGTTATTCTCAACCTTAAATCCCTTTTCATCCAAAAAGTCCAATATGGTGTTATGTCCCACATTAAGCTTTCTGGCTGCTTGACTTAGCCTTATCAATTTTTCTTCAGCCATATTCAAATATTATCTTTTTTTAAGGTCTTTTAATGAACGTATTGTTAACCTTATTCAAACTCTCTGCTCAGTACTAAGAAAATAGTGTCGATTGTTTCTTCTTCAAGATCAGTTCTACGCGTTAGTTCTTCTCTCGACAAAGCAATCACACTTTTCGCAGTATCCAATCCTACTTTTTTCAATTCATCAATCACCCAGCTTTCCAACTCATCTCCGAACTCATCCAACGCAACATCCTCTTCTTCAAACTCGCCAAGTTCCCTGAACACATCAATTTCATAATCTGCCAAGCGGCTAGCCAGTTTAATGTTCAAACCACCTTTACCTATGGCAAGAGAAACTTGATCCGGCTTTAAATAAACCGCCACGCGTCCTTCTTCCTTATTCACTTTAATAGAAGATATCTTTGCGGGGCTCAAGGCACGCTGCAGATACAACTCCATATTTTCAGTGTAATTGATCACGTCAATGTTTTCGTTTTGCAATTCACGAACGATTGCGTGGATACGGGATCCTTTCATTCCCACACACGCACCAACCGGATCAATACGATCATCGTAAGACTCTACTGCAACTTTAGCCCGCTCACCTGGTTCACGAACAACTTTCTTAATCGTGATCAAACCGTCATAAACTTCCGGAACTTCTTGTTCGAACAAGCGCTCAAGGAAAACCGGGGAGGTTCTTGACAAAATGATCTTCGGGTTTCCGTTTACCATTTCCACTTTGTGTACGATGGCGCGAATGCTTTCCCCTTTTCTATACCGATCTTTTGGAATCTGTTCTGAACGTGGGATAGAAATTTCATTTCCCTCTGCATCGATCAACAATACTTCCCGGCTCAATACCTGATAAACTTCCCCAGCGATAATCTCGCCAACAAGCTCACCATACTTTTGAAAGAGAATATCTTTTTCAAGATCCTTAACTTTCTGGATAAGGGTTTGTCGTGCAGTCGTTACTGCTCTTCTTCCAAAATCTTCAAGAAAAATTTCTTCCGCAACCTCTTCACCGATTTCAAAATCAGGCTCAATTTTCTTTGCTTCAGAAAGGCTGATTTTATCGTGTTCCCAAATGTCTTCGGAATTGTCATCAACAATTTCGCGGAAGCGCCAGATTTCCAAATCACCTTTATCAGCATTCACGATGATATCAAAGTTATCATCGGTCTCATACTTCTTCCGAATCATATTTCGAAACACATCTTCCAGGATCCTAATCATAGTAGGCCTGTCGATATTTTTTTGCTTAGCGAATTCGGCAAACGATTCAACTAAATTTGCAGTGTCCATCATCTTCTTCTTACATCATTTAAATGAAACCAGTACAAACGTATTCTTTATTTCAGCGTACGAAATCACCTCCTCGGTGACTTCCTTTTTATTCCCTTTTCCTTTCTCAACCTCAAGCGTTACTGATTCCTCAGTAGCCGCCAGCAGTTTTCCTTCCACTGTTTTATCAAGCCATTGGATTTTCACCCTTCGGCCAATATTTTTTAGATATTGGCGGATAATCTTCAGTGGCTTATCCAATCCAGGGGTAGTTACCTCAAGGTTTTGGATCTGCTCTTCCAGACCCAGTTCCTCAAGCTTAGTCGAGATTGCACGGCTCAGTAGAGCGCAATCGTCAATCCCAACTCCTTTGTCTCCATCTATTGTTACGGTTATCTTCTTTGGACCCTTCCCGGAGGAAATTGTTAGATCAACCACAAACTGGTCATTTGGAAGATGATCAATCGCACAATTTTTGATTTCTTCACCCAAATCCATAAAAAAAACTCTATAAACAAAGAGGGGACTAATTGTCCCCTCGAAAGAAGTTGTTCAGAAACGCAGCAAAATTAGGTGTTTTTTATTTTATCGCAAAATATTGTGTTATTTGAACGTCATGATTTTCAATAATATGAATAAGGCAATTGGGGTTTTCATTGTTTTTGGGCTGTTGGTTTCGTGTTCGGAAAATAAAAAGGAGCAAGTAAAAGAACTGGAAAAACCGGCAAAAGTAGTTGCCGTACCTGCTTTTAATAGTGATTCAGCTTATTACTATATCAAAAAACAGGTTGATTTTGGTCCCCGCATCCCCAATACCGAAGCCCATAAAATAACTGGAGATTATTTAGCGGAAACACTGGAAAAATATGGCGCTTCAGTATATCAACAAGAATTTGAGGCTACTTCCTTTGAGGGAAAGAAGCTTCAGCTCCGAAACATCATTGGAAGTTTCTTTCCCGAAAAAACAAAGCGGGTGCTTTTGGCTGCCCATTGGGACACGCGCCCTTTTGCCGATAAAGACAAGAAAAACCCAAATGCCCTTTTTGATGGTGCCAATGACGGTGCCAGTGGAGTTGGTGTTTTATTGGAAATCGCCAGATTATTGAATAACAAACCACCGGATATTGGGATTGATATCATTTTCTTTGATGGGGAAGATGGCGGTGAGCTGAACAATGCAACCAAGCGTGTGCCTCCGCCTACTGGTTGGGACGATTGGTGGTGCCTCGGTTCGCAATACTGGTCGAAGAACAAACATACTCCACAATATGCTGCATACTATGGAATCCTGTTGGATATGGTGGGTTCCAAAAATGCCCAATTCCATCGTGAAGAAATGTCGTTGCAATATGCTCCCAGCATTGTTGAAAAAGTATGGAACACCGCATCGCGCATTGGATATTCGCATGTTTTTGTGAAAAGCAACAAAGGAGGCATTACGGATGACCACATTTTTGTGAACAAGTATGCGAAAATCCCAATGATCGACATTGTGCATTACGATCCGGAGCATGGGTATTTTGGTTCATATCACCACACTACGGAAGACAATATGGAATTGATCAGTAAAGAAACTTTGAAAGCTGTTGGAGAAACGGTTGCAACGGTTATCTACTACGAGGAATAATCCGGAAGCTTTTGCAAATAAACCCCGTACCCACTTTTTTCCAATGGCTTCGCAAGCGTCATTAATTGGTCCCGATTAATATACCCCATGCGGTACGCGATCTCTTCGATGCATCCAATCTTCAACCCCTGGCGTTGTTCAATAACTTGTACAAAGTTGGAGGCTTGTATCAAGGAATCAAAAGTACCCGTGTCGAGCCAGGCTGTACCGCGGCTCATGGTGGCTACTTTTAGTTTCCCTCTTTTGAGATATTCTTTATTCACATCCGTGATCTCCAATTCTCCTCTTGGACTCGGTTTTAAATCCGTGGCAATTTGGATTACATCATTGTCATAAAAATATAAACCTGGAACTGCATAATTTGATTTTGGCTCTTTCGGTTTCTCTTCAATCGAGATAACATTTTTTTGTTTGTCAAATTCTACAACTCCATAACGTTCAGGATCATGAACGTGATACGCAAAAATTACCCCGCCATCCGGATCGGCATGCGATTGCAATAAATTCATCAACCCAGATCCATAAAAAATATTGTCACCTAAAATCAGAGCAACTTTATCATCACCAATAAATTCTTGCCCAATGGTAAAGGCTTGTGCAAGCCCTTCCGGTTTTGGCTGGATTGCATAACTAAATTCACAACCAAGATTTTTACCATCGCCTAATAGATGCTTAAAATTAGGCAAGTCTTGCGGAGTAGAAATTATCAAGATTTCTTTAATGCCCGCCATCATCAACACGGATAATGGATAATAGATCATGGGTTTATCATACAACGGCATAAGTTGTTTGCTCACAGCAAGTGTAAGCGGATACAAACGTGTGCCAGAACCTCCAGCTAAAATTATTCCTTTCATGCCTACCTGTTTTGGTACATTGAATCGTAATACTGTAAGTATGCTCCTGAAGTAACGTGGTCCATCCACGTCTTGTTGGCAAGGTACCAATCCACAGTTTTATCAATACCGGTTTCAAAAGTCTCTTCAGGCTTCCAACCTGTCTCGTTCATCAGTTTTGAAGAATCAATTGCATACCGTAAATCATGGCCAGCCCTGTCTTTTACAAAAGTGATCAAAGAAGCTGAGGTGCCTTTTTCACGATCAAGTTTTTGATCCATGATAGCACAAAGCAAGTTTACGAGATCAATATTCTTCCATTCATTGTTGCCACCAATGTTATAAACATGCCCAGTAATTCCCTTGTGAAAAATTGTATCAATAGCTTTTGCGTGATCTGTTACATATAACCAATCGCGAATATTTTCACCTTTTCCATAAACAGGAAGCGGCTTCATGTTCACAATGTTGTTGATCATCAATGGGACCAACTTTTCAGGAAATTGATATGGACCGTAATTGTTCGAACAACGACTAATCAACGTTGGCATTTTATAGCTGTTGCCAAACGCTACTACAAAGTGGTCGCTGCTTGCTTTCGAGGAGGAGTACGGTGATTGTGGTTTGATTGTAGTTTCCTCCGTAAAGAAAGATCCATCGTCAGCCGATCCATACACTTCATCTGTAGAAATGTGATAGAACATTTTTCCATCATAATTTCCATTCCATAAGTCTTTGGCCGCACGCAACAAATTAATTGTTCCGATAATGTTGGTGACAGCAAACTCAGCAGGATTGTTCAAGGAACGATCAACATGCGATTCAGCCGCCAGGTGGATCACTCCATCAAATTGATATTTCGAAAATAACGTTGTTAAAAAATCGAAATCAACAATATCCCCTTTTTCAAAAGTATAATTGGGAAGTGCTTCAACATCTTTTAAATTTTCAAGGTTTCCGGCATAGGTGAGCGCATCCAAATTAACAATTTCGTAATTCGGATATTTCTTTAGAAAAAGACGAACAACGTGGGACCCAATAAAACCGGCACCTCCTGTAATTAAAATTTTTCTTTTGCTCATTTCTTATCGAATGTATTGGTCGAAATTTTTATGATCACGTTGATACAAAACTTCTTGTGGCAACGACTTAAAATATTCATAGGTAATCTTAAGCCCTTCCGCTCGGGATACTTTTGCTTCCCATCCTAAAATTTCTTTTGCTTTGGTGGTATTGGGTTGACGTTGCTTTGGATCATCAACAGGCAATGGATTGTAGATTACTTTTTGATTTGTGCCCGTAAGCTTTATAATTTCTTCCGCAAAATCTGCGATCGTTATTTCATCCGGGTTTCCAATGTTCACAGGCAAATGATAATCCGACATGAGCAATCTGAAAATTCCTTCTACCTGATCATCAACATAGCAAAAGGAGCGTGTTTGTGAACCATCTCCAAAAACAGTTAAATCTTCACCGCGCAATGCTTGTCCTATAAAAGCCGGCAATACACGACCGTCATTCAATCGCATACGCGGACCATAGGTATTAAAGATCCGAACGATTCGCGTTTCCAATCCATGATACGTATGGTACGCCATGGTAATGGCTTCCTGAAAACGTTTTGCTTCATCATACACCCCTCTCGGTCCAATCGGATTTACGTTTCCGTAGTATTCTTCCGTTTGCGGATGTACGAGTGGATCTCCATAAACTTCAGACGTGGAAGCAATCAATATTCTTGCTTTTTTTACGCGTGCTAATCCCAACAAATTGTGGATTCCTAACGAACCAACTTTTAGTGTCTGAATAGGAATTTTTAAATAATCAATCGGGCTTGCCGGGGAAGCAAAATGCAGAATGTATTTTATGTCTCCGGAAACGTGAACAAACTTAGAAACATCATGATGATAAAATTCAAAGTTTGGTTCCTTAAAAAGATGTTCAATATTTCGAAGGTCGCCCGTAATCAGGTTATCCATCCCAACCACTTTGAAGCCTTCCTTTATAAAGCGATCACAAAGATGGGATCCCAGAAAACCGGCAGCGCCTGTAATTAAAACCCTTTCCTTATCCATTGATTGAAGCCCTCCCGATGCTGAAATAAGAATATCCTAATTCTTCCATTTGTTTTAAATCATAAAGATTTCTACCATCAAAGATGACCTTATTTTTCAAAATGGATGAAAGCTTTTCAAAGTCAGGTGTCCTGAACTCCTGCCATTCGGTAGCGATGAAAATAGCATCTGCTTTATCCGCTGCCTCATAGGGTGTCCCAAAGTATTGGATAGAGTCACCCAAAATTTGCCGAACATTTTCAGTTGCTTCAGGATCATGTGCCTGAATGATTGCCCCTTCCTTTAAAAGTGCTTCAATGTTATAAAGCGAAGGTGCTTCACGAACATCATCTGTGTGAGGTTTAAAGGATAGCCCCCAAAATGCAATTACCTTTCCTTTTAGATCGTTGTTGAAGTATTTTTTAATCGTCTCAATCAGTTTTGTTTTTTGACGATGGTTTACATCCATCACCGCATTGAGAATCTGGAAATCATATTTTACTTCGTTGGAGGATTTAACCAATGCCTGCACATCTTTTGGAAAGCAACTTCCTCCATAACCAATTCCTGGAAACAAAAAGCGTTTCCCAATTCGACTATCCGTTCCAATTCCTTTTCTTACCGCATCAACATCGGCTCCCACCAACTCGCAGAGATTGGCGATCTCGTTCATGAAAGTAATCTTCGTGGCCAGAAAGGAATTTGCAGCATACTTGGTAAGTTCCGCAGAACGCTCATCCATAAATACCAATGGATTTCCTTGTCGCACAAAGGGTGCATATAAACTTTCCATAACTTTTTGCGCACGTTCTGATGTTGTGCCGATAACTACGCGCTCAGGTTTCATAAAATCTTCCACAGCCACGCCTTCCCGCAAAAATTCCGGATTTGAAACCACATCAAAATCTACCTTGGCATTTTTGGCAATCCGTTCCCTAACTTTATCGGCTGTGCCGACAGGAACCGTACTTTTATCAACAATCACTGTGTATTCTGAAAGAAGATGACCAAGATCGTCTGCAACTTTTAAAATATACTTCAGATCTGCGGAGCCATCTTCACCCGGAGGAGTCGGTAGAGCTAGAAAAATGATTTTCGCATCTTTAATCCCTTCCGCCAAATTGGTGGTAAAGAAAAGGCGATCCTGTTTGATGTTGCGTTCAAACAATTGGCCTAAACCGGGTTCGTAAATTGTGACTTGCCCCCCCTGGAGCTTTTTTACTTTTGCCTCATCAATGTCCACACAGGTTACTGTGTTTCCGGTTTCCGCAAAACAGGTTCCCGTTACGAGGCCAACATAACCTGTTCCAACTACAGCTATTTTCATTCAAATGGGTTTTTTTGAACCGCGAAAATAAACCATAATTCTGAAAAGGACTGAAAATCGAGGATTATATATAGTTAATAGAATCTTAATGCGTCCACACTAACATTCGTTTGGTTTTGTCACCAGATCCTCTTAGCTTCGTTGCCTTATTTAAAAATGAACAATGAAAACGTTACTTGAGACCCCTCCTTCTATTGGATTTGATGAAAATGAGAATCAGAAGATGATCGCCCAAATGGTCCGTGACTTTGGTGCGAAAGAAATAAAACCAAAAATGATGGAATGGGACGAATCCCAGGAATTTCCTGTGGAGCTTTTCCACAAAATGGGCACGCTGGGGCTTATGGGGGTGATCGTGCCTGAAGAATATGGTGGTGCAGGATTTGGCTATCATGAATATGTAACAGCCATCACTGAACTTTCAAAAATTGATGGCTCCATTGGCCTTTCGATGGCAGCGCACAACTCGCTGTGTACAAATCATATCTTGACCTTCGGAAACGAAGAACAAAAGCAAACATACTTACCTAAACTAGCTTCCGGCCAGTGGATTGGTGCGTGGGGATTGACAGAACCCAACACGGGCTCGGATGCCGGCAATATGCGGACTATAGCGGTTGAAGACGGTGATTATTATGTAATTAATGGTGCGAAGAATTTCATTACGCATGGAAAGTCCGGGAATGTGGCAGTGGTAATCGTGCGCACTGGCAAAGTTGGTGATTCACGGGGCATGACGGCCTTTATTATAGAGCGGGGCACACCCGGTCTTTCAGCAGGAAAAAAAGAAAACAAACTGGGAATGCGTGCTTCTGAAACAGCCGAAATGATCTTTACCGATTGTCGTGTTCATAAGGATCAAATTCTTGGAAACGTTGGCGAAGGATTTATCCAGTCTATGAAAATATTGGATGGTGGACGAATTTCCATTGCTTCCCTCGCATTGGGGATCGCGATTGGCGCTTTCGAAGCTGCCCTGGCATACTCTAAAGAAAGGCACCAGTTTAACAAGCCAATCTCCTCTTATCAGGGGATTTCCTTTAAGCTCGCGGATATGGCAACTAAAATCGAGGCAGCCAAATTGTTAATCCATCAGGCTGCAGATTTAAAAAACCGAGGTCTTCCGATGACCAAAGAATCGGCTATGGCCAAGTATTATGCTTCGGAAATAGCCGTAGAAATTGCCACCGATGGCGTCCAGATTTTCGGGGGATACGGGTATACAAAAGACTTCCCTGCTGAAAAATACTATCGGGACGCCAAACTTTGTACCATCGGAGAAGGCACCTCTGAAATCCAAAAACTGGTGATTTCCAGATCAATCCTTGGTTGATTTGCTTTTTTGGTAATGAATATCCTATATTTGCAGCCCTAAAAGATAGACAATGATCATTATTAACGTTAAAGAAAACGAATCAATTGACAAGGCGCTAAAGCGTTTCAAAAAGAAGTTTGAAAAAACTGGCGTTCTTAAAGAACTTCGTTCCAGAACTGCTTTTGAGAAGCCTTCTGTTACCCGCAGAAAAGAGATTATTCGCGCTTCTTATATCCAGAATATTCGAAACGCTGAAAATAACTAACAAACGCCTTCGGTTTTTCCCTTTTTAAGGAATACCGTCTGGTAGTAAAATATTTGTATCCCCGTAAGTACATCCTTACGGGGATTATTTTTTATATTGCTATACGCCATGGGGTTTGTGTAGCATGATTGATTCCTTCCTAAAATATATACAGTTCGAAAAGCGGTTAAGCAAACATACAACGCTGGCCTACCAAAACGACCTGGAACAGTTTAATGAATTTCTAAATCAAAATTATCCTGGGGAGCAAATTGAGCACACCAACCATGCCATTATCCGCTCCTGGATCATCAGCCTGGTGGAATCGGAAATCCAAAATCGATCCATCAACAGAAAAATTGCCTGTCTACGATCTTTCTATAAGTTTCAACTCCGGCAGGAAGTCATCGAGAAAAATCCGATGACCAAAATCAAGATATTGAAAAGCAAAAAGACACTTCCTGATTTTATTAGTGAAAGTGACATGATTAATCTCCTTGATAAAGTCGAATTTACCAACGACTTTAAGGGATACAGGGACCGGCTGATGTTGGAATTATTTTACGCAACCGGCATTCGTCTATCCGAATTGATTAACCTAAAAGAAAACCGGTTGAATCTCCATGACTCAACGATAAAAGTTTTAGGAAAAAGAAATAAGGAAAGGGTTATTCCTTTTCCTGCAAATCTCGTTTCAATAGTCAAGGAATATAAAACCATGCGAAACAGGGAAATCGAAAATAAAACTGATTTACTTTTCGTTACCAATAAAGGAACAGCACTTTATCCGATGATGGTCTATCGAATTGTCAATAAATACATTCACCAATACACCTCCGCGAGCAAGCAAAGTCCACACGTCATGCGGCACACTTTTGCTACCCATTTGTTAAATAAAGGTGCTGAAATAAATGCTGTTAAAGATTTATTGGGACACACCAGTTTGGCGGCAACTCAAGTATACACCCATAACTCCATTGATAAGTTGAAGAAAGTATTCGAACAAGCACATCCAAAAGCATAATGTATAATCTTTTAAACAATACGATCATGTAAACGCAATCCAAAACCTTCTGTCGGTTAAGTCCGTCTGCCACTAAAAATTATTTTTTTACTTATTAAACTTTAATCATATGAAACTTCAAGTTCATTCCATTCACTTTAATGCAGACCAAAAACTAATTGATTTCATACAAAAGAAAGTCGACAAACTCGAGACTTTTTATGACCGAATGGTAGATGGGGAAGTTTTCCTTCGTCTTAATAATGAAGGTATTGATAACAAAACCGTAGAGATAAAATTACGCGTTCCAGGAAGCCAACTGTTTGCAAAGGAACAGGCGAAATCTTTTGAAGCCGCTACCGATCAAGCTACAGAAGCACTTAAAATGCAAATCCAAAAATTTAAAGAAAAAGAAAAAGCTGCACGCGTTTAGAAGTAAGAGATAAGAAACAAAAAACCCCGCTCATCGCGGGGTTTTTTGTTAAAGCTTAAAAGCTTTTTTAATCGGATCTACATAGTCAAGTTTCTCCCAAGGAAATAACTCCACTTTCACCTTCTTCTCAGTTTTCTTTCCTTTATTAAATACTTTCTCAACAATGCGTGTCTCGCGGCCCATGTGACCATAAGCAGCAGTTTCAGCATAAATTGGAGTACGCAAATTAAAACGCTTCTCTATAAAATACGGACGCATATCAAATACCTTTTCGATCTTACGTGCAATCTCTCCATCGTTCATACTTACTTTGGAAGTTCCGTAGGTGTTAACATATAATCCCATTGGTTTTGCAACTCCAATCGCGTACGCAACTTGTACCAACACTTCATCGCACAAACCAGCAGCTACCATATTTTTTGCAATGTGACGCGTTGCGTAGGCAGCTGAACGATCAACTTTTGAGGGATCTTTTCCTGAGAAAGCTCCGCCACCATGCGCTCCTTTTCCCCCATAGGTATCCACAATAATTTTTCTTCCTGTTAAACCCGTATCACCGTGTGGGCCGCCAATTACAAATTTTCCGGTTGGGTTAATGTGGTAGGTGATTTTATCACTGAAAAGTTTTTGAATACGCTTTGGTAATTTTTTCTTGATTCGCGGAATCAAAATGTTGACAACATCTTCACGAATCTTTTTTAACATCACTGCATCCTTCGCAAAGTCATCATGTTGTGTGGATACCACAATGCTATCAATACGTGTAGGCTGGTTGTCATCACTATATTCAATCGTTACTTGTGATTTTGCATCCGGACGCAAGTAGGTCATTGTTTTTCCTTCTTTGCGGATTGCTGCAAGCTCGCGAAGCAACAAGTGTGCAAGCTCCAATGCCAATGGCATGTAGTTGTCGGTTTCGCTCGTTGCGTAGCCAAACATCATACCCTGATCACCAGCGCCTTGATCTTCTTTTTTTCTGCGTTCAACGCCTTGATTGATATCCGGTGATTGTTCGTGAATAGCAGAAAGAATCCCGCAGCTATTGGCTTCGAACATATACTCACTCTTTGTATAGCCTATTTTTCTAATTACTTCCCGCGCAATTTCTTGAACATCTAAATAAGCCTCCGACTTTACTTCACCCGCCAACACAACCTGTCCGGTTGTAACAAGTGTTTCACATGCTACTTTCGAATTAGGATCGTAGGCTAAAAAATAATCGATGAGGGCATCTGAAATCTGATCGGATACTTTGTCTGGGTGTCCTTCCGAAACGGATTCAGAAGTAAATAAATACGGCATAGTAGGAGGTTTATAAATTGACTTTAACGAGCGGCAAATTTAATCTAATTGACCAAATACAGAAATACTTATGCATGAAAGAGGAATAATGTTGGAAGCTTTGGCAATTCCATCTTTATCAGTTGCCATTCCTTTATCGTAGTCATACGGATATCCTCATCTTTTCCCGTAATATCAATGGCAATACATAGTTTTGTTTGAGACGATAATCCCTTTAATAATTTGGTGAACAGGGATTGGTTTCGGTAAGGGGTTTCAATGAAAATCTGCGTTTGGTTTTTTTGCTTCGATGCTTTTTCAAATTCCTTTATCGCCACCATTGTTTGCTTTGTCTCGATGGGTAAATAACCATTGAAAGCAAACCCTTGTCCGTTTAGGCCCGATGCCATCAAGGCCAGCAGAATTGAAGATGGTCCAACCAAAGGAATAATTTTCGCGCCAATCGAGTGCGCATGCGCGACAGCCAAACCTCCCGGATCGGCCACCCCAGGACAACCCGATTCTGAAATCACACCGATATCAAATCCATTTAATAATGGTTCAAAAAGCCTGTCCAATTCGCGGGCAGAAGTTTTCTTGTCTAACACCTCAAAGTGAAGCGCTTCAATTGAATCATAAATTTTAAGGCTGCTTAAGTAACGTCTGGCCGTGCGGATATTCTCAACCAGGAAATGTTTAATGCCCACAATCTCTTGTGGGATCTGCGCAGGCAAAACTTTTGTTTCTGTTTCCTCTGCGATCACAGTCGGAATCATAAAAAGCCTTCCTTTACTCATTGTTCTTTAGGAATTCTAAAACTGTATCGACAAACTCTTGTGGTTTCTCGGCTTGCACCCAGTGGTTGGTCTCCAACGAAACAATCTTTGAGGAAGTGAAAATTTTATGGATAGAGTCGTAATCTTCCTTTAGGATATAATTTGACCGCTCTCCCCGAATAAACAATGTAGGTTTATCAAAACCACCCGGGTATTGCATGCCTTCACTAATCTTTTCAAGGTTTGCATCAAGGGCTTTTAAATTGATTTTCCATTCAAAACCACCTTCTTTTTTGCGTTGTAGATTCTTTAACAAGAATTGGCGCACTTCAAACGAATCAATATATTCTGCCAACGCCTCATCAGCTTCCTTACGGGAATCAATTTGTGCCAGGTCCATTGCTTTCAGTCCATCAATAATGGAATCGTGGCGTACGGGATAATCTTTGGGTGCGATATCAACCACCACCAGCAGTTTTACTAATTCAGGATGAGCGACTGCTAGGTTCATCGCGGTCTTTCCGCCCATCGAATGGCCGATGATGATCGGATCGGCAATACTTTTCTCCTCCAGGAATTTTTTTAAATCCTCCGCCAGCAATTTATAATCGTGTTCATCACTGTGCGGTGATTGTCCGTGGTTGCGTTGATCTACCAGATATACCCGGTATTTTTCACCCAACATTTTTGCCTGGGTAAACCAATTGTCTGATGAACCAAATAAACCATGAAGGATCACCAATGGTGGTCCCTCCCCAACTTCACGATAATATAATTCCATGTCTTTAAACCATTAGTAATGAATACAAAAATACAATAGTTGTCAGGCTGAGCCTGTCGAAACCAAATTTAACATGATATATTTGAAGTTTAATCATTACTTATGGAACTCACCAACGGAACATACACGATTCAAAACATTCCGGTTCAGGAAATCGCCAACGAATTCGGAACCCCTCTCTTTGTGTATGATGCGGATAAAATCTCTTCGCAAATTAAAAACCTGAAAACCGCTTTTTCAGAAGTTAACCTTCGTATTAAATACGCAGCTAAAGCGCTGACCAATATTTCTATTTTAAAACTCATTCGAAAAAATGGTGCCGGGGTTGATGTCGTGTCGCTTCAGGAAGCACAGATTGCATTGCTTGCAGGCTTCACCAAGAATGAAATCATGTTTACCCCTAACTGTGTTTCCTTCGAAGAAATTGTGGAAGGTGTTGAAATGGGACTGGCCATCAACATCGACAACCTCACCATGTTGCAAAAATTTGGCGAACGTTATAAAAGTACTCACCCGTGCTGCATTCGCCTAAATCCACACATTATGGCAGGTGGCAATTACAAAATCTCAACCGGCCATAGCAATTCAAAATTTGGGATTTCCATTTACCAGTTACCGCAGATAATGGAAATCGTAAGTCAGTATGGAATCAACGTGAACGGACTTCATATCCATACCGGATCGGAATTTACTGAAGCGGACATTTTTCTAAAGATGTCGGAAATTCTTTTCAGCGTTGCACGCGATTTCCGTGATCTTCAATTCATTGATTTTGGAAGTGGTTTTAAAGTAGCGTATAAAGAAGGGGACATGGTAACAAATGTTTATGACCTTGGCCTTAAGCTTAGCAAAGTCTTCAATGAATTTTGCGAAAGCTATGGTCGGAAACTTGAACTCTGGATTGAACCCGGGAAATACATTGTGAGTGAAGCCGGGGTTTTGTTGGTCAATGCAAATGTTATTAAATCAACACCCTCGGTTACGTTTGTTGGTGTGAACTCTGGGTTGAACCATTTAATCCGTCCAATGATGTACGAAGCGTATCATGATATTGTGAACCTCTCGAACCCAAAAGGAGATCATAAACTATATACCGTGGTAGGATATATCTGTGAAACCGATACACTTGGAGCCGACCGAAAATTAAACGAGGTAAGGGAAGGTGACTTAATGGCCATCAAAAATTGTGGAGCGTATTCTTATTCCATGGCTTCCAACTATAATTCAAGGCTTCGCCCGGCCGAGGTTTTGGTGATCAATGGTGAAGCCAAGCTGATCCGAAAACATGAAGAAATGAGTGATTTGTTGAGGGGTCAGGTAGAAATTGATGTATAAGTGTACGCTGTTCTGCAAATTGGTAAATCCCTTTCAACTTTTTGAAACCGACTTCGTTATCTTTGACGTGAACAAAAAATAATAGGGTGCGCATCCTTCTATCGTTAATCTTTTTCTTTCTTTATTCCAACCTGGGTTTTTCGCAAATCTTAAAGCCTGCAACCTGGAGTACAGCCACCAGCAAAACTTCTGTGAACATTGGTGATGAAGTTGACTTGATATTCAATGTTACGATTGATGCAGACTGGTACATGTACTCTACCGACTTTGATCCTGAATGCGGACCGATCGTCACCAGTTTTGATTTTGTTCCTCATTCAAGCTATCAGCTAGTCGGAAAAATAAAACCGGTTAACGCCATCGATAA
>JBGTGG010000059.1:0-25376 GCA_041746855.1 Cyclobacteriaceae bacterium
CTCTACCACAAACCTAACAAATACTTTTCCTTCAACTCCCAACCTTCGTGCTTGTGCAGGATATTGGAAATTTTGTGCAACAAAATCATGCCATTCGGTGATTCCACCAGGATAGGTTGCTGTCTGTTCAACAATTGTAAAGACCTCTTCGACATTTTGTGATAGGTCAGCAACTTTCTTTGCATTCTCATCAAAGTCTACAATAGCAAACATTCGTTTAGCTCCATCAAGTTCTTTAACTTCTACCAGCACAACAGAATGTGCTCTTAAGTTGTTAAATTTAGCTGAACCCTCCTCATTCAATTCAATGACAATAAAGTTGCCATTCAGATTTTTGGCTTTCAGTTCGTCCACTCGTAACTGAACCTCTTTAGGGTATTCTATTGCCATCGTAGAATTTTGTGCCACTTCAGTTATTTCACTCATGACTTGGTCCTGGCAGGCAACTACAAAGAAGAAGCCGGCCACAACAGGGATCAGTACGGCTAACTTCCAGGTACTCATTTTCTTTTTCATAGCGTTTAGCATTTTAATGCGTTTTAAGGTTAATGAATTAGTAAATTGATTAGCGAGCTTGAAGTCGGCCGACAACAATGCAACCCTCGCCAACAGGTTGCAATATTTTTCTGAATCACCATCCGATACCGTATCGGCATCCGCCTGGAATTCATGCACCATGATGATGCTGTGTTTATAGTTTTTGATCAATGGATTGAACCAGAATACTATCCTCAAAATTTCAATCAAAAGAATATCGATGGAATGTAGCTTATTGGCATGGACCATTTCATGCGAAATGATTTGGTGCTTTTCTTCTTCTGATAGTTCGTTTAAGTTCCCAACGAAAATGTAATGGAAGAAAGAGAAAGTAGGGTGCGGTGTGTTCGTTTCAATTATTTTGCCATTGCCATGAATGCTGGTAAAGTCGTGCGATCGAATTCGCCATACTAATTTTCCAACCTGAAGGATGAAGCGGAGCGACAGGAAGGCAAATCCAGTTAGATAAATCCATTTGATGATCGTCCAAAAAGATAAAGTTTGTGCGGCAACAGTTTCAACTTCCTTGGATGCAACCCCATCTGCTGTTATTACAACCTCTGGTAAATAATAACTCGGTACCATTGAACTTAGGCTGGGAAGGGGAGAGGCGGAGCCAGTCGTAATTAATGGAAATAGTAGTGATAGTACAATACTTCCAATTAAATAAGTCCTGTTAAAGGAGAAGGAAGTTTCTTCATTCAGCAAAAGTTTGTAAACCGCATAGAAAAGTACTAACCCCAGGTTCGCTTCTATAAAATAGTTGAGGATAACGTTCATGATTTATTTTTTTAGGTCTTTACCAACTTGCTTAAAGAGTTCTTCCATTTCAGCGATGTCCATTTTATTTTCCTTTGCAAAAAAGGATACCAGGTTTTGGAAGGATCCATTGAAATATCCGGTCACCATGTTGTTCAAATAGAATTTTGAATATTTCTCTTTGCTGATGATCGGAAAGTATTCGTGTGTTTTGCCGTAGGCTTTGTGGTCTACAAAACCTTTCGTTTCCAAAATTCTTACAATTGTTGAAACTGTATTGTAAGCAGGTTTTGGGGTAGGAAGTTTTTCGATAATGTCTTTCACAAATCCCTTTTCAATCTCCCAAAGGATTTGCATGATCTGGTCTTCGGCTTTCGTTAATTCCTTCATTTCTGATATGTTTATACTTACGAACTATCTATTTAGTGTTAAAACTAAATTATTAGTTATAAAGATCAAAACATAATCAACTATTTTTTTAGTTAAGCGAACTTAAAGTGATTGAGTGAAGGCGTAGGCAATGAGATTGGCGCCCATTTTTAACGCCATTTGCCGCTTTTCTTCCGGGGCGTTGTGGATCCGTGGATCTTCCCAGCCATTTCCTAAATCGGTTTCATACGAATAGAAAACAACCAGTCGTCCTTCATAAATCAATCCTAACCCACCGGGAGGTTTACCATCATGTTCGTGAATCTTTGGAATACCGTTCGGGAAATTGAATTTCTGATGGTAAACTGGATGATCATGTGGAATATCCACCAACTCCAATTCCGGAAAAACCTTTTTCAACTCTAATCGGATGAATTTGTCCATACCATAATTATCATCCACGTGGAGAAAGCCACCTCCTTCGAGGTATTTTCTCAGGTTGGAAGCTTCTTCTGTTGAAAACGTGACATTGCCATGCCCCGTCATATAAATATAGGGATAGAGAAAAATGTCTCGGCTACCAACTTCTACAATATCTTCATCGGCACTGAGGTTCATGCCCATTTCCTTGTTACAGAATTCAATAAGGTTCGGAAGCGCAGTTTTGTTTGCGTACCAATCGCCACCTCCATTGTATTTTAATTTGGCGATTTTCAGACTGGATTGTGCAAAACCAGTTGAACTACCAAAAAGAAGTATTAATAGAGCGAATCTTACAATTGTGGTTACCATGTTAGTATGCAATCCCATGTAGCGATATATTTTTTTCGATGCCGTATTAAACCATTAACGATGTCTTTGGTCAAAGGGGCAAAATTTGATTAAAACTTGTGAAAATTATGAACATTAACAATCTATTTAACCGAATCACCCTTTTTACGACAGTTGTCGCGTTGGGTTTGTTTGCTTCCTGTCAGGATAATGAAAGATTGACAGGTGAAGATGCTGAAGATGTTGTATCAGAATCATTGGAGGATGCATATTTTGAAGATGTTACTGATATGGGCCTCGCTGCCATTGATGACAAAGGTTTTGGCGGTGGTCGTGAAACGGAAGATGATCGCTTTAACCAGTGTGTTGTTATTAGTGTTGCTGAAGGTTCAACGTTAACAGAAGGTTCTTTAATTATTGATTTTGGTGATGCCCCCGGATGTCCCGGTCCGCGCGGTAATGTACGCACTGGAATAATCAATGTTGCCTGGTCAAATGGACCTGCAGGAAATCTTGGATTTACTGTGGTTTATACTTTTGACGGGTATACCATTAATGGTGTTGAGTTGGAAGGAACACGCACCGTTACGCGTATTGCGGCTACCAATCAAAATAATGTTCGTCATAGCATAACACTTGAAGATGGTATAGCAAGCTGGCCGGATGGTTCTTTCACAACCCGTGAATCATCTTTTGAACGCGAGTGGGTAAAAGATCCGCAAAATGAACACGTGACGCTTGATGGAGAAGCTTCAGGAACTAATCGCAGAGGAAAAGATTACACCATGGTGATTCGTGAAACACTACATTACACAAGAGCATGTTTCTTAACGGATGGAATTCATATGGCTGTAAAAGGTGTTAAAGTATTTACAATTGGTGGTAGACAAATAATCATCGACTATGGTGATGGACGTTGTGATCGATCGGTGACCGTTACCATTGGAGACATGACCCGTGAAGTAAATGTTGGTTCTTAGTTTATGACTTATAACAATAGAAAGCCCGGTGAAAATCATCGGGCTTTTTTATTATACAATAAGCCGGTAGTGATTGTCATGAACCTGAAAGCGCTCAGCACCAAATTTTTTTATAAGCTTCCTTAAGCAAGTGTCAATGGATACATCGGACTGATAGGATTCGGTTTCCCACAGGTTTTGTAATACAAATTTGTTGGAGATATCCTTGTTCGGGTTTTGTGCGAAAAAATAGATCAATTCAAATTCAGGTTTGCTAAGGGTTAGTTCCCGATTTCCATCCAACACTTCCCGCGACTTCCTTTTTAACACAAGGTTTCCAATTTTAAATTCTTGAAGCCCTTTCCGGATTACCAACTTCTTTTTTAAAACACCATTTATTTTGTTGGTAAGCGTTCTAATGCCCATAATTTTTTCAATGAAATCATCGCCCCCGGTGTCAAATGCAGCTTCCTGATAGTACGATTCTGATTTTGCTGTCAGGAAAAAAATATACGTGTTTTGAAATTGCTCTTGTTTTCGGAGTTCACGACAAAGCTCAATGCCATTGATGTGCGGCATCATCAAATCAAGAATGATGAGATCGGGTAAAAATTTATTTGCAATGGCAATGCCTTCCCGGCTATCGTGTACGGTTTTGATTTTATATCCTTCTTTTTTCAGATTGTATGCCAACAGCATCAGAATGCTTTTGTCATCATCGATTATTAAAACCCTGGAAGTTTTTTTTGGTTTCATCCCACAGACCTTACTTAGTTGTAACTAAAGTAGTGTACGGGTATTAAGCGAACATGATACGGATATTAAATTTGAAACATCATGGCCGACCTAGTGTCAACGCACGCTCTACTGCCTCACGTGTGGTATCTAAAAAATTAATCTGGATGTTTTGATCGGAAGCTACCCACTCACTGATCGTACCAAGATATTTTTTTTTCAGCTTTTTAATTGCGACCACTCCGATTTCCTGAAGGGCTGCTGCATTATAGTGTTGCTCGTATTGGCTTTTCATTGGCACTACCAATAGTTTTTTTCCAAGAAAGAGTGCTTCCGCGGGGGTTTCAAATCCTGCACCGCACAAGACCCCTTTTGAAGAAACCATACTGGCTACGAACTTTATTTTGTTAACCGGATGGATTGATGCGTTTCCTATCTGGTAAGGTTGGACAGCTTCCTTCGAAAAAATTTGCCATTCTACATTTTTAATTTTATTTAAGAGCGCAATGATTTTTTCATCAGCATACGCAGGTAAATAGACCGTGTAGTGATTGCCCTTTGTTGGATTTGCCTTTCGGATGGTTTGGCCAATTACCGGAGTGAAAATGTTTTCATCAAACTGTGTAAAGTGAAAACCCACATGGGCGTTGGCAGGCGCATAATTTTTTAAAATCCAATCACCAATACGATCGGAGTGTTTGGGTCGTGGTGTTTTTTCTGAAAGGAGGGCAGCTTGATGACTTAGTGAAACACACGGAACATTATATTTTTTTGCCGCCCATGCAGAAATGGGTTCAAAATCATTGATTACCAAATCATAATTTTTTATTGGGAACGCATTGATTTCTTTTAAGACCGCATTGGCGCGACTGTTCTTGATGGTTTTGATAAAATCAATCCCACCTTTTTTTCCAAAATAAAAACTCAACCCTTTCGATTGGTACTTTACAGGAAAGGGCAATTTTAAATCCGACTGTGAACCGCTTACCAGTAAGTCTACTTCACCGTAGTCTTTTAGAATGGGAACAACATCTTCTGCGCGCGAGATATGTCCGTTTCCAGTGCCTTGGATTCCGTATAAGATTTTCATCGCACGGTTAAGAATTCCTGGATAAGGTCTTTGAAGACATCGTCATCATCTTTAGGTTTTGCTTTTTTACGAATACTTTTCTTGAGCTTCACGCCTTTTGCTTTTGTATCATCGGCATATTTGTAGATACTCCAATCGCGACCATTATATTCAAGTGCAGTTAAATTCTCTACCCAATCCCCCGAATTCAAATACATGACCGACCCTTTTTTTGTTTCGATCTTTTTGATTTCCGGTTGGTGAATATGTCCGCAAATCACATAATCGAAACCATTTTCAACCGCAATTTCGGCAACGGTTTGCTCAAAATTGTTAATGAACTTTACAGCCGATTTCACACTGTCTTTCACCCTTTTGGATAAAGAGATTTTTTCACGTTTGAACTTGATAAGCCACCAGTTAACAAAAGCATTCATCAGAATTAAAATATCATATCCAATAGCGCCCAACTTGGCGAGCCATTTGGCATGCTGCATGGCCACATCAAAAACATCTCCATGGAAAATCCAGACTTTCTTTTTTCCCAGGCGAATGGAGAGTTTGTTGTCGATTTTTAATGAACCTAACTTGAAACCGGCAAATTTGCGGAGCATCTCATCGTGGTTTCCGGTTAAGTAAATAACCTTCGTTCCTTTCACCATGCAACCCGTCAGGTATTTGATGACCTGCATGTGGGAGTTTGGCCAGTAATTTTTACTGAATTGCCAGATATCGATGATATCCCCATTCAGGATTATTTTTTTAGGGTTAATGGTTTTGAGGTATTTGAGCAATTCTTCGGCATGGCTGCCATACGTGCCCAAATGGATATCAGAAAGTATTACAATATCTAACTTCCTTTTTTTTCGATTACCCATTTATATTTATAAAACCGAACTTCACTTTCACTGAGGCAAATTTAGGGAGTCGCTATTACTGAATTAGGGTGTTCATATTATTGAATTATTATTCTTTTTGTGATTGTGCTACTAATACTTGAAAATACTATCGGACAATTCCTTGGCATTATTTGGCGAACTACCGATTTTGCACCAAAATTGAAGACATGCGGCAATACTTAGACTTAATGCAGGATATTCTGGATAACGGAACCCAAAAAACTGACCGGACCGGCACGGGAACCATTTCAGTTTTTGGAAGGCAACTGCGTTTTGATCTGAGCAAAGGTTTCCCTCTTTTAACGACTAAAAAGCTTCATATCCGGTCTATCGTTTATGAATTGCTATGGTTTCTGAATGGGGATACGAATATCAAATACCTCAACGACAATGGTGTGACCATTTGGAATGAGTGGGCGGACGAAAACGGGGAGCTTGGTCCGGTGTATGGACATCAATGGAGAAGTTGGCCGGCACCCAATGGTCAGGCCATTGATCAGATCAGTTTGGTATTGGAGCAGATTAAAACCAAACCAGATTCTAGGCGCCATATCGTTACTGCCTGGAATCCCTCGGAAGTGGATAAAATGGCGTTGCCTCCGTGCCATGCATTGTTTCAATTTTATGTTGCGGATGGAAAATTGTCCTGCCAGTTGTACCAGCGAAGTGCGGATTATTTCCTGGGTGTTCCTTTCAATATTGCCAGCTATGCACTGCTTACCTACATGGTTGCTCAGCAGTGTAATTTAGAGCCCGGTGATTTTGTATGGACAGGAGGGGATACGCATTTATATAACAATCATATAGAGCAGGCAAAACTTCAGTTGTCGCGGGAGCCGATGGCAATCCCTTCACTGAAAATTAAGCGAAAACCTGCCAGTCTTTTTGAGTATGCGTTTGAAGATTTTGAAATTATCAACTACCAGGCCCACCCTGGTATAAAGGCCCCGATAGCTGTTTAGCCTGATTTTTTTTCAAAACAGGATCGTTATAACCCAAATTGCTGTAATTATTATATCCTTTTGTCGACAGATTGCGTATTGAACCAAGGAATGGCTGAAAAAAGTAGCGTATTTGACATGATCGGGCCCGTAATGATCGGACCATCAAGCTCTCACACCGCGGGTGTCGTGCGAATCGCCAGATCAGCCAGGAAAATCCTGGGGGCAACACCTGAAAAAGCCGAGATCGTCTTCTATAACTCTTTTGCGAGTACATACGAAGGGCATGGGAGTGACCGGGCAATCATTGCAGGCTTGCTCGATTTCAAAACAGACGATAAGCGGATCAAAGATTCGTTGTCTATAGCAAAAGAAGAAGGTCTTGAATTTCGTTTCAAATCGGTCGGCAATGCCTCGACTATGCATCCCAACACCATCAAACTTCTTTTATCCAAAGGATTGAGAAGTGTGGAAGTAATAGGCGAGAGCCGTGGCGGGGGAATGATCAACATTGCAGAGGTGAATGGTTTTAAAGCAGATTTTAGTGCCAACCTCCATACGTTGATCATCACTGCAGATGATGTGAAAGGAAGTATCGCTTTTATATCAAGTGTGTTGTCAAATGACGATTGCAATATTGCCACTATGTCGGTTTCCCGTAAAGGAAAAAATGATTTGGCATGTCTGGTTATTGAAATGGATTCAGGTATTAAACGTGTAACATTAGACTACTTATTGAGTCTTAGTTGGGTTAAAGAAATAATATACATTCCGGATATTGATAGATAAAGTAAGAATGAAAAAAGTAAAATTTATTGTGTTCCTTTTCTTAGGATTGTCGATTTCGGCACAATCTCAAGAAACAAGCAAGATTTGGACATTGCAAGATTGCATAGATTATGCATGGAAAAACAATATTAATGTCCGCCAGAGTGAGCTCACGGTCCTGGTTAGCCAATTGGATTTAAAAGAATCCCAATGGGCAAGAGTACCCAATCTAAACGCATCAGTAAGTGGAAGGAACAATGTGGGACGTTCAATTGACCCTTTTACCAACTTGGTGCGGGATCAGGATATTACTTCCCAAAGCTACGGCTTGAATTCAGGTATAACCCTTTTTAACGGACTTGGTCAGCATAACACTGTGCAACAAAGCAAAGCATTGCTGAACAAAAGCGAATATGACATGGCAAGTCAAAAAAACAATACAGCCTTAAATATTGCAAATCAATACTTGAATGTATTACTGGCGCAAGAGCAATTGAAGAATGCTGAGATTAGTTTAACGTCCAGTAAACTTCTTGAAGATCAAACAAATAAACAAATGCAAGCAGGAGCTGTTGCCAAGCAGAATTTACTTCAAGCATCACAACAAGTTGCAACAGATGAGGTGAACTTAATTACGGCTGAAAATAATTTGGAGCTTGCTAAACTTACCCTTAAGCAGTCTTTACAACTTCCTGCCTCTACTGATATGGAAATTTTTATACCAGAGATACCAGCTCCGAGTGGAGCGGCAATAGATTTCACCTTGGATGAAGTTTATGAGTCAGCGCTTTCCTTGCCAGAGGTAAAAAGTGCTGAGGAACAAATCAATGCTTCCTCCTATGGTCTTTCAGTTGCGAAGTCGTTTTTATATCCCACTTTGACCTTATCTGGCGGGCTAGGGACAAACTGGTCAAGCATAGCACCCGACCAACTCCCAGATCCCAGCAGCCCAACTGGTTTTAAAGAGAATACATATTTTAGCCAACTAGATTTTAATTTAACGCGATTTGTTGGTCTTAATCTCAATATCCCAATATTTAACAGGTTTCAAGTTAATACCGGAATAGGCCGCGCTAGAATTACCTTACAAAACTCGGAGTACGGATTGGCGAATGTTAAAAATCAGCTACGTCAGAATATTGAGCAAGCGTATTATAATGCCCGAGCTGCAGCAAAAACATATGAAGCTACTAAGAGACAAGTAGAAGCCTTAGAAGAGTCTTTTAGAAATGTAGATCAACGATTTAAATTGGGGGCTGTAAATGCAGTCGAATTTAACCAAATTAAAAATGACTTTAACAGATCCCAAAATGATCTAACAAGAACCAAATACGACTTCATATTTAAAATGAAAGTACTCGACTTTTATCAAGGCAAACCACTAGAATTATAATTTAATATCAATGGCAAAGCAAAAGAAAAAATCAAATCGACTTATTTATATCCTCATCGGGGCAGTTGTTGTCTTGTTTTTGGTGATCATTATTGGAAAATCACAAGGGTGGATCGGTAAGGAAAAAGAAATGGAAGTCGACATGGCAAAAGCCAGCCGCAGTACAATTGTGGAAAAAGTAAGTGCTTCCGGTACCATTCAACCAGTAACCGAAGTCAAGATTGCACCGGAAGTTTCAGGTGAAATTATTGACTTGGAAGTTGAAGAAGGAGATGCAGTCAAAAGTGGTGAAACCTTGGTTAAAATCCGTCCAGATATATTGCAAAGTCAATTGGAGCGTGCACGTGCAGGCTTGAATCAGCAGTACGCCAATTTAGAACAAAGTAAAGCTAGTCTTTCCCGTGCAGAAGCAACTTTGGTAAGGGCTAAACAAGAATACGATCGCCAAAAACAACTTTATGACCAAAAGGTGATTTCGGAGGCAGACTGGCAATTGGCAGAACAGAATTATAAAATCGCACAACAGGATAAAACTTCTGCTGAGCAGTCCGTAAAAGCTTCGGAGTATGTTATTAGTAGCACAAAGGCTTCTTTAACAGAAGCGGAGGAGAATTTTAGAAGAACAGCAGTCATAGCTCCGATGGATGGAATCGTTTCTAAATTAATTGTAAGAAAGGGTGAACGCGTTGTGGGTACCGCTACGATGGCTGGTACTGAAATGCTGCGCATTGCTGACCTCAGTACAATGGAGGTACGCGTGGATGTAAATGAAAATGATATCGTGCGTGTACACAATGGAGACACCGCCATTATTGATGTGGATGCATACTCCAATCAAAACAAAAAATTCAAAGGCATTGTAACCTTGATTGCCAATACAGCAAAAGATAAACTTTCAGCTGATGCAATCACTGAATTTGAAGTGCGTATTTTAATGTTGCAATCTTCTTATGAAGACCTGATAAAAGAAGGGAATAAATATCCGTTCCGTCCCGGCATGACGGCAAGTGTAGATATTATTACTAAAACCAAAGCGAACGTATTGTCTGTTCCGTTGTCAGCAGTAACTACGCGGACTGATAATGAAAAGAAGGAGGAACAGCAAGGGCCACCAAACACACCATCTGAATCCGCTCAGAATGCACCAAAGAAGGATGATAAAAAGGTAATCGTTTTTGTGAATGATAATGGAGTGGCCAAGAAAGTGGAAGTTGAAACGGGTATCAGTGATTATGACAACATTGAAATTACCGATGGGATTTCAGATACTACAGAAGTAGTAACCGGTCCTTTTTTAGTGGTTTCAAAACGATTGAAAGAAGGGGACAAAATAAAGAAGACAGTGAAGAACGATGTGCCCAAAAGCGAAGAGAATTAACTAAGTGAAAGCCCCGGAAGGGGCTTTTTTATTTATTTTATTGGTTTAATTGAAAAGTGTGATTTACCACTGCTATAATTTCCATCGCCCAGGCTATGCCAACATGGATAATTACGCCTCCCCAAATACTTTTTGTTTCGTATGCGATTACCCCCAAAAGATAACCGCCAAAAATTGAGCTGATGGCTTCTCCGGCTGGTTTACCAAAGTGTAAAAAACAATAGGAGACAGCCATTGCCAACACCACTTTCCTTCCGGCAAATGACATTAATCCGATTACCAGAAAACCCCGAAAGAAAAGCTCAACAGAAATAAAGTTGAGTCCGTAACCGAGCTCATAAATCCCCGCGTACAAAAATTCAGGTTGTGGGTAATTGTGAATACTATATCCCGAATTGAACATCGGGTATTGAGTTGAAAAACCGGGGAGAAAAGAAGCCATAAAAAGGAATGGAATCATGATCGCCAACATGATGAAGTAGGGTTTTGTATCGAAGCGTTGATTGTTTAGACCATACGTATATGAATTTTTTCGACCTACTAAAAAAGCTAAGCCCAAAAGGGGTAGGGTGATAATAAAGAGTGATAAATAGTTATTGCTTACTTTAAATCCCCACCGGAAAAGCTGAGGCGGAAATAAAGATTGCGTGATGTCTGTCAAAAAAAGCGCACTGGAGTCAAAAGCTTGCAAGAAAAATCCGATGCTACTGATCATCCAAAATTTAGTTGATCTTAAAAAAGCCACATCCTTTTTGAAAACACCAAGTATAATTAATGTTGTGTAAAAGGGAAGGGAGAAAAAAAGAAAGAAGTATACTACTTTTCGGAAGCCTGTTTGTAAATCCAGAAAGCTATCTTCAAAATCAACCTGGTAGTTGTAACGAATGGCAATGGTGAGGAGAATGGCAATAAGCAAATAGGCTACGGGATTAAAATCCGATTTGATATGTAACTTCAGGTAGCCAACTATCTTTTTCAAGAAAATTGTTCGTTGAGTATTTGATACACCCGATGGATCGGCAGGCCCATTACATTAAAGTATGATCCTTCAATTTTTTCGATCGCTACCATTCCAAACCAATCCTGTGCACCATATGCACCGGCTTTATCGTAAGGCATATAGTTGTCGATGTAAAATTCTATTTCGTGAAGTGATAATTGTTTAAATGTTACCAGGGTACTTTCATCAAAACTGGTTTCCCATTCTTTTGAAAGAATACAAACCCCCGTCATTACAGTATGCGTTTTTCCCGAAAGGGATTGGAGCATGTGTACCGCTTCCGTTTTATGGGCAGGCTTGTTTAGAATTTCATTGTTTAAAATCACCACTGTGTCAGCCGTTACTACCACTTCCTCATGGATGGATGGGCGGAAGTATTCAGCTTTTTTACACGCCAGATATTTTGCTACCTGATCAATCGGCAAATCTGATGGGAAGTCTTCTTCCACATCCGGCTTTTCAATGCGGAAGGTAAACCCTGCTTCCTTCATTAGGTTTTGCCTTCGCGGGGAGCTAGAAGCTAGAATAAGGGGGCGATTGAAATTCATCTTCTTTGATTGAACTAAACACAAAACCACAGATAACCTTCGGGTAAAAATACGTAGATTTTTGGGGCATCGTAAAACCACTTTCGCAAACTGCCTTTACTTCTTCGATAGAAATCTCGTTTGTAATGATCGCGAGTTGTGCTTCTTCCTGAATTACTTTCTTTAAGCAGTCTGAAAAACTTCTGTCAAACGTAATATTTTCTGATGCGCGTTGTTCCTTGCCGGGTATCCCCAATGCTTTTTCGATAACAAAGTAATGCATCACGGTTAAATCGAGGTTGTTAATAACCGAAGGAAATTTCCAGGGAATTGTATGGATTACTTCCGGCTTTAGCCTGATTTTATACGCACTCTCTTTAAAGAGCAATCCGAAGGCCCATTGTTTTCCCGCAATAATTTCATTCACCGTATCCACATCATCAAGCGGCTTGATAATAAAATCACCTTCCAATTTTTTCAATAACGTTGCTTCATCAAAATTTTGAATACCTGCGATGAGGCGGTGGGTCGGCAATATTCTAAAATCCCCTGCATCCGTATTGGTGAGGTACATCAAATGAAAGTTGTATCCTTCTTTTCCAGTATGGTTGGGATTTGCTTTTGCAGCATCTTGTTTGTAAGCCAAAGACCCTTCGTAGCGATGGTGCCCATCCGCTAAAATAATTTTTTTCTGAGCGAGCGTATCGATAAAAAGTTGGATGATTTTCCGATCATGGATCACTGCGAGCACATCGCGCACCCCCTGGTAATCTTCTACTTCATAAATCGGTTTTTGGAGGGCTTCATCCATATACTTTTCGAGTGTATAAGAATTGTCGGTGTAGAGTCCGTGGGTTGCACTTGCGTGGAATTCCGTTTTCGTCAACAACTCGATTCGATCGTTTACAGCTTTGGGCATTGTATTTTCATGCCTGAGAATAATGTTTTCATCCCAATCGTAGGTACGTATGTTGCAAATGAATCCTTTGCGACATAAATCATTCTGCATTCCTGGCAACCGAAAGTATTGATAATACACATAGACTCCGGGTAGATTATCCTGCACCAACGTGCCATCGGTTTTCCATTTTTCCAATAGGGTAGCAGCCCGTTCAGCAGGGTCAGGCGGTTGGGGTACCGAAAGGTGAATACTATTAATTGGATTTTGATATAAACTCTCCCGTTGTTTTCCCGACACAACATCAAACAATGGCGAGGTCAGGCTTTCAATATCGTTGGTGAGTTGGGCATTGTACCGCCATGCTCTAAAAGGTTTTATTTCCGCCATTTATATACGGTTTTTTTTCCAGCGACTTATTGGTTGGTGCACCGCTTGCTCTTGCACGGTGTTGGATTTGGAGTCTAAAAGTGTGGTGGCTATTGCAGCGGCAAGACTGGCTTCAACAGGATCGCTTACTGCTTTTAAAACTTCTGGAGTGAAATGCTCTTCCACAAACTTGGTATCGAATTTACCAGATGTAAAGGCTTGGTGTTGCAAAACGAATTTACAAAATCCAAGCGTGGTTTCTAATCCTGTGATTTCATATTCATCAATGGCACGAATTGTCTTTTCGATAGCACTTGTTCTGTTTTCGGCATGACAAACCAGTTTGGCAATCATCGGGTCATAGTAAAATGGAATCTCCATACCTTCTTCAAAGCCATCATCTACCCGAATACCATTTCCTTGCGGACGCTTGTAGGTGGTAAGTGTTCCAATATCCGGAAGGAAATTATTCATTGGATCTTCGGCATATACACGGACTTCAATGGCATGTCCCACCATTTTTAAATCTTCTTGTTTGAAAGGAATTTCTTTTCCTTCGGCAACATGAATTTGCAAGCGCACTAAGTCCAGCCCTGTGATTTCTTCTGTTACCGGGTGCTCAACTTGCAACCGCGTATTCATTTCAAGGAAATAAAAATTCAGGTTTTCATCGAGGATAAATTCAACTGTGCCCGCACCATAATAATTGCAAGAGCGAGCTACATTGATAGCTGCTTCACCCATTGCTTTCCTGATTTCAGGAGTGAGCACAGAAGATGGAGCTTCTTCAATTACTTTTTGATGTCTGCGTTGTATTGAACATTCCCGTTCAAAGAGATGAACTACATTTCCATGCTGGTCACCAAAAATTTGAAACTCAATGTGCCGAGGTTTGGTAACGAATTTTTCAATGAAGACAGACCCATCACCGAAAGAAGATTTAGCTTCACTCACAGCACGTTCCATCTGTGAATCAAATTCCGATTCGGAATCCACAAGGCGCATGCCTTTGCCACCACCACCAGCGCTTGCTTTTATCAAGATTGGATAACCAATTTCTGCTGCTATTTTTTTTGCTTGCGGCACATCGCTAATGGGCTCAGCTGTTCCCGGTACGAGCGGAACGTTAAATTTTGCAACAGCGTCTTTTGCGGCAAGCTTACTGCCCATCATGTGGATTGACTCCGCAGAAGGACCAATAAAAATTATCCCGGCTTCTTCTACCTTTTTTGCAAAAGTCTCGTTCTCAGAAAGAAACCCATATCCTGGATGGATTGCATCAGCCTTGGTCTGAAGCGCGGCTTCTATAATTTTATCCATTTTCAAATAGGATTCTGAAGAGGGAGGTGGCCCCAACAGAACCGCCTCATCCGCAAACCGGACATGGAGTGCATTTCGATCGGCCTCACTATATGTGGCAACGGTTTTTATTCCCATCTCACGGGCTGTGCGCATTATCCGTAATGCTATTTCACCCCGGTTAGCAATCAATATTTTTTTGATTTCCCCCATTATTGCAATGCTAAACAAATAATGTCATTGGACAAACCGTCTATTTATTCCCTTTTAAGATTGAGGTTGTGAGGATACTGAAAATTTGCGTGGTGCTTATTTTTGGGATGAAATTTCACCTTGAGGGGTAAAATTTTATGATTTTTGGTAGGAAAGCACTTTGGCGGGCTTTTATCTCCATTTTTGTTTAGTTTTGTAGCGATTTTTTAAACAGAAAGCGCGCATGGCAGATTTATTTCAAAAGTTAAAGATGGAGGCCGGTTCGTTGGCCAAATATTCACACTTACCTGAGGATTATTTCTTTTTTCCCAAGCTGGAAGGGGAGATTGCACCCAGAATGAAATTTATGGGGAAGGAAGTCCTTAACTGGAGCCTTAACAACTATTTAGGATTGGCGAACCATCCGGAAGTACGAAAAGCGGATGCTGATTCGGCTGCCCAATATGGTTTAGCCTCACCGATGGGTGCCCGCATGATGTCAGGAAATTCCGTTCACCACATTGAATTGGAAAAGCAACTGGCCGACTTTGTAATGAAGGAGGATGCCATGTTGCTGAATTTCGGTTATCAGGGTGTGGTCTCAATAATTGATGCGATTGTGGATCGTAAAGACGTTATCGTTTACGATGCAGAATCACACGCTTGTATTATTGATGGCGTGCGTTTACATATGGGAAAACGTTTTGTATTTCCGCACAACAATATTGAAAACCTCGAAAAACAACTTGTTCGTGCAAAGAAAATCACAGATGAAACGGGTGGAGGAATTCTGGTAATTACAGAAGGTGTTTTTGGAATGTCCGGAAATATGGGTGATTTGAAATCCATTGTTGGACTAAAAAAGAAATACAACTTCCGGCTTTTTGTTGATGATGCCCATGGTTTTGGTACGATGGGAAAAACCGGTGCAGGTGCCGGTGAGGAGCAAGGTGTTCAGGATGATATTGACCTGTACTTTTCAACATTTGCGAAATCAATGGCAAGTATCGGAGCTTTTGTAGCAGGTGATAAAGGAGTTATTAAATACCTTCGCTATAGTACCCGTTCCCAGATTTTTGCCAAGAGTTTGCCCATGCCGTTGGTGATCGGAGCGTTAAAGCGTTTGGAGCTTTTAAAGACCGATCCGTCCTTAAAAGAAAATTTATGGACGATTGTTAGGGCTGTTCAAGGTGGTTTAAAGGACAGGGGTTTTTACCTCGGAACTACCCAATCACCGGTTACACCGGTGCTCTTTAAGGGGGGTGTTGGCGAGGCTGCAAACATGGCGATGGACCTGCGTGAAAACTTCAATATTTTCTGCTCTGTGGTGATCTATCCTGTTGTTCCTAAGGATGTTATCATGTTTAGGATTATTCCTACAGCTGCCCATACGTTGGCGGATGTGGAGGAGACATTGAGTGCATTTTCAACCCTTAAAGAGAAGCTGGATAAGGGTTTTTATAAAGAGGAGAAATTGGTTTCTGTAACGAGGCAACAATAAAAAATAGCCTTTTTAGGTTGAATTGTAAGGTTTTTATTTATCTTGGCATAAGGAAACAAATTTTTAATCTCTAAACTTAAATACAATGCAAAAATTTGAAGAACTAAAGAATCTCATTGCTTCTATCGAAGGTGATGCCGACAAGTTCTATAACAAGGGAAACAGCGCTGCTGGAACCCGAGTAAGAAAAGGAATGCAGGATCTTAAAAACCTTGCTCAGACTATCCGTTCTGAAGTACAGGAATTGAAGAATAAAGCTAGCTAATCGCCAGCTTTACGATAAAAGAACAAAGAAAGGGTAGCCTAATGGCTATCCTTTTCTTTTTCTTAAATGACTTGGCTGGATTTTTGCCAAAAGAGTAATATTGGTTTTGCACCCTACAAATGTTGGCATTTCAAATTGAATATAATCAAATGAAAAAGCTGTTATCCATCATTATTGTTCTAGTTCTCACAATGACATTAGCTTGCGAGGAAAATGATAAAATAGTCGCTATTGAAAGTCTAAATTGTCCTTCTACAGAAGATAAGTATGTAAATTTTAAAATTGAGGATGAGTTAGTATGTTGGTCGGAATCGAATAGTGTACGAGTCGATAATCTAGGTGCCGGAAATTGCGGAATGGGTTATGAAGATAATTTGAATCCATATCTTTCTACTGGAATAAGAGGGTTTATTTTTAATCCATCCCTATTGAAAATTGAAAGAAGCTTAATCATATACTTCACTCATTCCTGTAGCGCTTACGAAAGTCAAGAAAAGTTTTATAATCTGATTAAACCTGGTAATTATAGTGTTGGAAAATCCGGTAAAGATTTTGGTAAATTTTATATTAGTTATTATGAGAATGGAACTGGGTATTCTTCCAACGGTGATCAAAATGATGCTCGGGTTGAAGTTGTGAATGTTAAAAGAATATATCCAGAATTTACAATTATAAATCCTGGAGGCTTAAAAAATGGAATGCCAGCTGCTCTTGAATTGACTTTAATAGCGAGCTTTAACTTATATGAAGGGAATGGTGAATTTTTTAAGAGAGTAAGTGGATCCTCTTTCAAAGGGCTATTGTATAGACAATCGCCTTGGGGAATTGAATGGGACGACTATTATGGAAATTAAGGTGCCAATAAGATAATTATCTTAAATCGCGATACGCCTTATCAATCTTCTTTTTCAACTCATCCGAAGGTAATACAAGTGGAAGCCTTGAATATGGCAGCGTAACCTTCATTTTAGACAACAGATACTTTATTCCAACCGGATTGCCTTCTTCATACATAGGCCCATTAATTTCCAATAGCTTGAATTGTTCTTTCTGTGCTCTATTATAATCTGATCGTTGAACATGTGCCCACATGTTACGAAATACAGCTGGCAGGGCATTCGCCAACACGGAGATCACTCCTTTTCCACCGATACTGTAAATCGGTACGGATAACATATCATCACCAGAGATCAGCATAAATCCCTGTGGCATCTTGCTACTGATCTGCATGCACTGCTCCAGGTTTCCCGAAGCTTCTTTAATGCCGATGATGTTAGGATGTTGCGCTAAGTGAAGCGTGGTTTCAGCCGTTAAGTTTGAAGCCGTTCTACCCGGCACATTGTACAGAATTATCGGCACAGGACTATGGTCAGCTACTTTTTCAAAGTGCTGCCTTATTCCTTCTTGCGATGGTTTATTGTAATAGGGACTTACAGAAAGAATGGCGCTAACGCCTCTCAGATCAGTTTCTTCAATGGTAGCTAAAACATGTTCGGTGTTGTTACCGCCTATGCCATAAACAATCGGAAGTTTCTTTGGGTTATGTTTCTTGATGAAGGAAAGTATTTCTGCTTTTTCCGCTGTAGAAGTGGTAGCGGATTCACCGGTCGTGCCCATCACCACATAATAATCCACGCCACCTTTTGCAGTATGCTTTAAAAGCTTTTCTAATGCACTGTAATCAACGCGTAAACTTTTAGTAAAAGGAGTAACAAGTGCTACTCCGGTGCCGTGGAGCTTCTTCATAAAACGAAATTAAGAATGATTAGCGAAGGACAGAAGAGTACTTATACATTTCGTCCATTAATATTTTGGTTCCCCCTACACTTTCGATCATCAATTCGAAATAGGGTTGTCCATCTGCCCAGAATTTACCGATCCTGAACTTGGCTTTGCTCTGTGCTATCAAGTTTAAGATATAGGAATTGGGTGTTGCATCTACATAGTATAATGTGTCGAAAGGAGTGTCCACAAACTTGGCTGCCTGGGTGGAGTTGTTCTTGCCAAAAAAGGAAAGATCGTCCTCTGTAAAGAAGTCGAACATGAATTCATAATTCTCTTTCTGCTTAGGAAGGAAGGCAATTACTTTCACTTTTTTGCCGTCTGCTTCCAGACGTTTGATGAATTCTTTGATGGAATCGTGCTTGGTTTTGTCTTCAATGGAGAAGACAATCCCAACAGAGGTGGCATCTTTATAAGGTATACTGGTGCGTGAAGTTTTATTTCGCTTAAGCAAGCTTTGTGTTCTGATTTTTAGGAAGTTAACCTTCATTTTAAAAATGCTTACTTTATGTTTATCAGGGTTAATAGGTCATCCAAACTAATAATGGCTACACCCATTTTCTCTGCCTTTTCTTTCTTAGCTGGCCCCATATTATCACCTGCCACTAAATAATCCAATTTTTTCGAGACCCCGGATAAAACATTTCCACCATTTTTCAGGATCATGGTTTTGAGTTCCTCCCGGTCGTAGCCATCAAATGTACCTGAAATTACAAAAGATTTACCCTGGAGAACATCATTTTCTACTTCGGTTTGCTTGCCAGTTGTTTCAAAATGGAGACCTGCTTTTTCAAGACGGGTAATCTCAATTTTATTCTCAGGGTTGCTGAAAAACAACAAAACGCTTTCCGCTATTTTGGTGCCTACTTCCGGTGCGGCTAACAGTTGCTCCAGTGTAGCATTCGCAAGGTTCGTGATATTCTTGAAATAGGCAGCCAGTTTCTCAGCTACTGTTTTTCCAACATAGCGGATTCCGATCGCAAAGAGCACACTTTCAAAAGGTGCTTGTTTAGATTGCTCAATTCCCCGCAAGGCATTTTGCGCTGATAATGTTTTAAAACCCTCCAGCTTCAATAAATCTTCTTCGGTGAGATCATATAAATCAGCAGGACTTTTTACCATACCCAGGGAATATAATTGGGCAATGGTTTTTTCCCCCAAGCTGTCAATGTTCATGGCTTTGCGCTGAATAAAATGTTCAATGCGACCCGTAATTTGGGGTTTGCATCCATTTACATTCGGACAATAATGAGAGGCTTCTCCTTCTTTTCTGACCAATGTTGTGCCGCACTCCGGGCAGGTTGTTATATATTGAATCGGTTTTGTTGATCCGTTTCGTTTTGCGATATCAACACCCGTTACTTTTGGGATAATTTCGCCACCTTTCTCAACGAAAACATAATCACCCACATGCAGGTCAAGTCTTGCGATTTCATTTGCGTTATGTAAGGATGCCCGCTTCACAGTTGTTCCTGCCAACAAAACCGGCTGAAGTTCGGCCACGGGGGTAATGGCGCCTGTGCGACCTACCTGATAGGTAACATCCTTCAGTTTGGTAACAGCGCCTTCCGCTTTGTATTTATAGGAGATCGCCCAGCGTGGACTTTTGGCGGTAAAGCCAAGGGCATCCTGTTGCTTCAGGTCATCAATTTTTAAAACAACACCATCCGTTTCCAACGGCAACTCGAGTCGTTTCTTTTCCCACTGATTGATGTAGGCCAACACATCTTCTATGTTGCTGCATTTTTTGTACGTATTGGATACGTTGAAGCCCCACTGTTCCAATTTCTTTATGGATTCACTGTGCTTCGAGACGGATTTATCCCCCAGAAGGAAATAGACATAACAATCGAGGTTTCGCTTTGCAACAATTGAAGAGTCTTGCATTTTTAACGTGCCTGAAGTTGTGTTCCGGGCATTGGCGTAGCGCTCTTCGCCTATATCTTCTTTTTCTTTATTGAGCTTTTCGAAATTATCCTTTGACATGAAAACTTCACCCCGCACTTCAAAAACAGGAGGGATGTCTTTTCCTTTTATCACCAATGGAATATTTCGAATAGTCTTTACGTTTGCAGTAACATCATCACCCCGAACACCATCTCCACGGGTAATGCCACGAACCAAAATTCCATTTTCATAAATGAGACTGATCGAGACCCCATCGAATTTAAGTTCACAAAAGTATTCGTATTGGGCTTCATCTAATCCTCTCGAAACCCGCTTATCAAAATCTTCGAGCTCATCTTTGGAATAGGTGTTGCCGAGGGAAAGCATCGGATATTTATGAACTACTGTTTCAAATTCCTTGGTGATGGTTCCACCGATACGTTGGGTAGGGGAGTCTGGAAATTTGAATTCCGGAAATTGTTTTTCTAGATCAATGAGAGATTTTAGTAATTGATCGAATTCGAAATCGCTGATTTTGCTGGTATGCTTTTGATAGTACAAATCATTGTGATAATTGATTTGTTCAGTTAATTCAAGAATCTTTTTGTGGGCTTGTTCGGAAGTCATCACCTAAAATTAAAAAAAGGATCGGCCAAAAGTATTGCTTTTGGCCGATCCTTAAAAATCTGTTTTACTACCTATTTGGTAGGATCTACGTATGGCTTGGTATAATCAGCAACCACTAGCGTATTGTTGTCGACATCGACATCCGCCATCCGTTGGCTAGGATCAATTTCAATCCGTGCAATATCTTTTGAAGCTTTACCAATTTCCAGTGTATAGGATGGATTTACCCAGGGCCAGGCGGTCAGGTCGGTACGCTTGATGCTTTTATCTTCAACGGGTTTCTTACCCAGCATTTCGTTCATCGGGATGTAAAACATTTCTTTCGAACCATCGGCATACGTTACCAACAAATCAATCGGCATCGGGAATTCACCTATACGCTCCAATGTCAAATAACTTTTGTTTCCCTGATCCACCAGCGGGCCAATTCCATAGTCTATGGTTTTGGTGGTGTGAACCCAGTAATTCAAATACCATTTCAATTCCAATCCGGATTGTTTCTCCATCACCCTGATAAAATCGATAGGCTCTGGATGCTTGAATTTCCAGGCATTGAAGTACCGTTTAAGCCCTGCATAGAGATTATCCGTTCCGATGATGTATTTCATTTGGTGCAAGAAAATTGCCCCCATGGAATAGGCCGCAGTACCGTAGGCACGGTTTGTATTATAATGGTCACCGTGCTGACTGATCGGTTCTTGTAGTCCGCTTTTTACCAACGCATAGTATGCGCGGTAACTTCCGGCGTGGCTGTCTTGGGCATCCTCACTTGAGAATTGTGAAAGGGATTCACTACTGGAGAAATCGGTAAAACCTTCATCCAACCACGGGTATTTCGCTTCATTTGAAGCGAGTACAGCCTGGTACCAGCTATGGGACGCTTCATGCGCAATAACCCCGAGCAAACCTGCAAAGGAACCTTCACCAAGAATCATGGTACACATCGGATATTCCATTCCGCCATCACCACCCTGGATGATCGAGTAGGCTTCGTAAGGATATTCCCCAAAGTGTTTGCTCATGTATTGAAAATGTTTGACGCTGTACTCTTGAACCCTTGGCCAGGTATCTTTTGTCTTATCATTTTTTTGATAGAAGAAATGTAGCATCGGTCCGTTGGGAACTTGCATTTGCTCGTGTGTATAATCCGGATCAGCCGCGAAGGCAAAATCGATTACATTCTTTGCTTTGAAGTGCCACGTTAAATCACCTTTTCCTCTTTTAACAGTTGTACCTGCTTTCTCATAACCATGACCGATCTCATTTGGATTTTGTAGAATGCCCGTTCCTCCAATTACAAATGTTGGGTCGATGGTAATCTTCACATCAAAGTCTCCCCAAACACTATGGAACTCACGCGCTACATATTGGTAAGCATGCCACCCTTGGAAATCGTACTCAGCCATTTTTGGATACCACTGCGTCATGGTATAGGCAATCCCTTCACGGTTGTTCCTTCCGCTTCTGCGGATTTGAACCGGTACTTGCGATTCAAACTCCATATCAAAAGTAGTTTTGGTATTGGGAAGTATTGGTTTGGCCAATGTTACTTCGAGAATGGTACCATTTACTTTGTAGGCAATGTCTTTTCCATCCTGACTTAATTTTTGGATATGCTGATACCCGATTTCGTCATCCTTTAATTTCGAAATCCGATCCTGAACCCTGCGATCCGGGTCATCAATGTTTAGTGAGCGGATATCCATCATGCTTCCGGGTTGAAAAGCATTGAAGTACAAATGGTAAAAGACTTTTGAAAGTGTATCTTTTGAATTGTTGTGATACACCAGTTTTTGTTTACCGGTTACTTTATGTGATTTAACATCGAGTTTTACATCCATTGTATATTCGGCTCGTTGTTGCCAGCGGTAATCCTGGGCAAAGCCAAGTTGAAAGGAAAGGATCAACAGGAATAATATGATTTTTCGCATGATTAAGCGGTATTTAGTTCGGAGCCAAAATATGGAGTTCCGCTTAGATCACAAAGTACTTTAGGGACGTTTGGTATTTATGTAGTATGAAATGCTCCCAGCCACGAATCCGGTATTCTCCAATTCTATCGTTTCGCCTTCCAGGGTTTTAGGAATGCTGTAATTATAACTTAAAAAGAACCCCCATTTTTCGGTGTATACTGCAAGCGGAATACTAAACGAATAATTCATAACCCCGAAAACATTTTTCTCAACGATCTCATACCAGGGAAGATTTAGTCGTATTCTTCTGATCAATTCCCGGGCATTCTCAGGAAACTTTATTTCCGTTACCACTTCGTTTCCGAATAGTGCATAAAAGGTTGGCATAAACGAAATCCGCTTCACGCCAAGAAAATTTTGTTTCTCTAAATTGAATCCAATGCCCGACATAATCCGATGGGCAGTTCCTTCACCAAAATAAAACGAATAGCTGGGGGTAAACACAACAGGACCAAATTCAAAGTATGGTGTAACAGACAAAGCATCTGTGTACGGAAGATACGCGTCATCCAAGTTGTAGAAAAAGTGATCGTATGAACCCATGATCGACATCCATTTGGCGAAGGAAGTCATGTAACCCGCGGAAATGGTTGTGAGATAATAACTGGGTTCGAAATCATTGCTCCAATAACCGGATACATCACCATAGAAACCGGATTTGTGATAGTAGGAGATGCCCGGGGTTAATCCAAACTGCTCGATGCCCAGCGTTCGCCCGGTATACAACACATTGCTATTATAACTTAAGCGTGCTACAAATTGAGAGCTCATTTCAACATCTACTTGCATCATGCTATCAATTAGCAGAAATATTTCCAGTGAATCGTACGCTGAAAATTCATCACCTAAGCTGCTAAGAAAAGTTGAATCTTGTCGGATGTGCATTAATGAGTCAGCATCCTGAGCATAAACTGCCGAGGATGCTGAAATCAATCCTACCCAAAGCCAACAAGTTCTTTTAGCCATGCATCTGCAAAATCAATTATTGCGTTGCTGAAGTTGTTTTTGATTTCGATCACGCAGTTGTCGCTGCCGCTCTGCGTTTTGCTGACGCTGCTGAATTTGTTTGATGATAATTTGTCTGAATTCGCCCTCCGCCTGCCGAAGGTTCATTAGTTTTTGGGGTGTGATGATATTCATCAACCGCCCGGAGTATTCTTTTTCCAAATCAAGTTCCTGCTGTTTGATTTTCAAGCCCATCTCAACAAGCTCTTTGTCTTCAACCCCACTTTTTCTTGCCTGGATATAATCTTTTCGCATGGATTCACGCTGTTGTGCAAACTCATTGTACACAGGCCAAAATTTCTCTGCTTCCTGAGGTGTTAAGCCAAGTCGTTCGGTAATATAAGCTGCGCGGGCAGCATCAATTTTAGCCCTTGTTTTATTATCCTGAACAGGCTCTTCATCCTGGCCAAGTGCAGGAAAACATAAGCCGGTAATCAAAACGATAAATAGTAATTTTTTCATTGTCTTATAAATTATTCAAATCAATATCAAATTCTTCAATGAGCGCATCTAAATCCTCATCATATACATCACCATAGACTTCATCTTCAATGGCTGCGGCATCTTGCATATCAAGCAATGCCGCGTCTAGTAATTCATCTGTAGAGATATCCGATTCACCGATGTATGCAACCAAATCTTCAGTCTCGATGGTTGCCAAAATAGAATTGAAATCACCTTTTTTATCATCTGACTGATTGAACCATATCAGTCCTACAATAAAAATGAAAACCACAGGCAATGCATACTTCAGGGTTGTTCCCCAGGTGAATAAAAAGTGGGTCCTGGGACTTTCCTTTTCGATACGCGCTTGAATCATACCCGGAAGTTTATCAAAATACCCCTCAGGCACTTCATAAATGTTCTTTTTTGGTATGTTTTCGAGCTTTTTCATTTTCGTTTCCTTTGACATAAGTTACGGTCGTGGGTTTAATGATCCCCCAATAAATCTTCAATTTTTTTTACCGCATGGTGGTAGCTTGCTTTTAATGCTCCGACACTTGTTTTGGTTATTTCCGCCATATCTTCATAGGTCATGTCCTCATAATATTTCATATTGAAAACCAACCGCTGTTTTTCGGGTAGTTTGAGAATTGCTTTTTGCAAGGCCAGTTGAATATCATCACCTGTAATATGCGGGGTTGAATCCAGCTTGGAAGTTAGTTCCGTAGTAAGGTCACCAATCGGAAGGAAAAACCTTCTTTTCTTTTTCTGAAGAAAGGTAAGACACTCATTGGTGGCAATTCGGTAGATCCAGGTAAATAGTTTAGAATCCTCCCGGAAGTTGTCGATGTACTTGTGGATTTTGATAAAAACTTCCTGGGTTACGTCATCGGAGTCGTCATGGTCGATTACCATTTTTCGGATATGCCAGTATACACGTTGTTGATATTCGCGCACAAGGAGGTTAAACCCATAGCTACGGGTTTCGGGATTACGAATTTTCGCAAGTAAATCGCTGTCTTCCAAAAA
>JBGTGG010000060.1:0-12584 GCA_041746855.1 Cyclobacteriaceae bacterium
ACTTGACTGTGAAAGTGATCATGAACGGCTCCAATTCCACCTTGATCAAACTTCACTTTCACCATTAAAATCTTTTCGTCATGCCCTAGTATTTGTCGCGATATCCCTTCTCCAACCTGTTCCCATTCAACCTCATTTTCAAAAAAAAATTCCTTGCTCATTTCTAGACTATTAAATTATGTAGATTATATATTAGAATTATTCATTTATCACGCCAAGTATCCGATCCATTACCCAACTGGTATGTGTCGCTGTGGCGCCATTCGATGGGTGTGTAAAATTTTCCTCAAACAATTGCCTCTTCATATTTTCAACATGTGGAAGCTGTACTGCTTTTGGATTTTCAATAAAGATTTCCTGGTTTAAAGCAGTACTCTTTAAGAATAAGGGATTTTCTTCAAAGACTGAAAACTGTATAGTTCCTGTGCTCCCGATTATTTCAACACGATCCTCAGTACGATTGCCACCAAAGTTCCAATTACCAACTCCAGTTGCACCACTTTCATGCTGCCAGCAGGCAACAATAGCATCTTTGGATTGATACAAATTTTGCTGGTTTATACTGATTCCGAACACGGTTTCAATATTCCCTAAATAGAAAGTGATTAAGTCAAGGCCGTGGCTTGCCAGATCATCAAAGTAACCGCCTGGTGCCACTTTTGGGTCTGTGCGCCAGTTGTATGCTTGCGATAAATCTAATTCAGATGGGGCTTTACATAAATTCAAATTGACATGCCGGATGGTACCAATTTGATTATTGGTCAACCATTTTTTCACTTGAAGAAACCTTGGTAAAGAACGTCTATAATACGCAGTAAACAAGGGTACATTATTCTGTTTGAAGGCTTCGTAAATAGCCGCGCTTTCTTTGTATGTTGGTGCCAGTGGTTTTTCGATGCAACAAATTTTACCTACGGCTGCAACTTTAAGAGCATACTGCAAATGTGTATCGGGAGGTGTAGCAATGTAGACTGCATCGATTTCATCATCGTTGATAAGCTGGTCTGCATCGGTATAATATTTTCCAATTTCATGCCGCTTTGCGTAATCTTTTAGTTTCTCAAAATCGCGTCTCATTACTGCATTAAGTTGAAAGCCTTTAGTTTGTTTGTAGGCTGGCCCGCTTTTGACTTCCGTTACATCACCACAACCAATAATTCCCCAACGTATCTCTGAAGCATATTTTCCCATTCTTAATTTCAATTCGTGACTTGATTGAGATTTAAAGATCAAAAAATACTAACTAACAACCATCTAGGTCTATCCTGCTAAAAAAAATACAGCATACTACAGGATAGTTTATAGTAAATTAATGCATAATTTACTAGTAGATTGTATCAAAATTATTGAGATGATTAGAAAAGCATTCAAGATGTTTGTGAACCCAAATTCTTATGAAGAATACAAAAAAAGACATAACCCGATTTGGCCGGAACTTGAAGCTTTGCTAAAGGATTATGGTGTTGGTGGTTACAGTATTTTTCTGGAAAAGGATACACATATTCTTTTTGCATATGCTGAAATAGAATCAGAAGAAAAGTGGAAAGCCATAGCTGAAACGGAAGTGTGCAAACGGTGGTGGAAATACATGAAAGATGTTATGGAAACCAATTCCGACAGCAGTCCTAAATCGATTGACTTGGTAGAAGTATTTCATATGGAATAGCGTTATTTCGTTTGATTAATGAATATAAATCTTGTCTTTATTTTAAGGTTATAATGCTAGTTTAAGGTTTGCAATGGAATTGATACGGTGCATATTCGAAAAATTGAAATTGCTGGGGCTCCTGGTCCTTGTTGGCTTTTCAGCATTGGGTCAATCCCAGTTTAATAATTTTCGGCACATTTCTACATCCGATGGTTTTTTGCTGAATCCTGTTACCTCTATTGCACAAGATTCAAGAAGTTTAATGTGGTTTGGAACACGCCATGGTTTGCTTCGGTATGATGGATTGCGAATGAAAAAAGTAACATTAAAAAGCCGTGAAGAATCTATAATAAGGGAAGATGATATTTTGGATTTCGAGATTCTTGTCAATGGTCAAATTTGGTTGGCCATGGCAGATGGACTATATATATATCATCCAGAACTTGATTCATCTCAAACTTTTGCAAGTTATACTAACCATGAAGTCGGCACGTTAAAAAATTTCATCACGTGTATAAAGCAAGTTGCTTCCGGAGATATTTGGATTGGTACCCGCAATGGGTTGAGCATTTATTCGCCAGCTGATGGGAAGTTAATGGAGATTGAATTTCCATCGCAAAATAATCGAAGTGGCGCAAATGCCATCAATTCTATTTACCAATCAAAATCAGGTACTATTTGGGTGTGTACGGATGATGGCCTTCAAAAGCATATTGGTATTTCAGAAAACAGGTTGCAATTTAAAGCGTATAGAAATGAAAGTGGAAATATAAACAGCCTCATCAATGACCGGGTAAATACAATAATTGAAGACTCCATTGGAAATTATTGGATTGGTACGCGCAGTGGATTGGAATACTTTAAGACCCGCCTTGAAATATTTGAACATTTTAGCAAACAGACGGATAGAACTTTAGCCAGTGAGTTTATTCGAACATTGGCTTTTGATGCAGAGGGTCGATTATGGATTGGTACGTTTGACGGTATTAATGTATTGGATGCCAAAGGTAACTTGACTACTGCCCGTCACGACAAAACAAATCCCACCAGCCTATCTGAAAATAAAATTAGATCCCTTTATGTTGACAACAATAGTACTGTTTGGGTTGGAAGCTACTATGGAGGAATAAATTCCTGGAGCAAAAAACAACTTAATTTTTCAAAAATAGATGAAGCAAATGGAGATAGATTGATGAGTAATGTTGTTAGTTCCATTGTTCAAGATCAGGATGGGAAAATTTATTTTGGTACGGAAGGAGAAGGCTTGAGTGTCTACAATCCGAAATCGAATAAGTATGAGTATATAAATCAGGTAAATAAAGTTGATAAACTGGGTATCGTTAAAACACTCTACTTTGAAGATGAAGATAACCTGTGGATTGGTACCCTGCATAGCGGCCTGGTACACTACAGCTTGAGAACCAATCAATTTAAATTTTATCGTCATAATGAAAGTGACACACTTGGTATTAGTAGCAATAGTGTGCTTTCTATTGTTAAAGGTGAAGAGGGTTATCTGTGGGTTGGCACTTTGAATGGCGGATTAAACCTCCTTGATAAAACAACCAATACGTTTACGCATATTCCACTAAACGTAAGTGATCCTTTTACCCCATTAGCACCTACGGTGCGTGCGCTCTATGTTGTTCAAGGTGATTTGTATGTAGGTACTTCAAATGGACTATCCATTCTCTACAAAGAATCCATCGATCAGAAAAATTATCAATTTCATCAATTGACTGGATATGAAACTATAAACCATCGGCAATATGTAGGAAGTATTTATGAAGATGAGCAAGGTCAATTGTGGGTGGGTATGCTGAATCTTGGATTATTCAAAGTAGTGGATGAAAAACTATTGTCAATAGAATTGAATGAAGTTAGTTCGGTATTCTCTATAGTAGGAACTGGAAATAACGAGTTATGGATGAGTACAGAAGATGGCATTCTCAAATACAATACGGAAACAAAAGAAACTGAATTGTATGATACCCGTGATGGTGTGCCCACCAATGAATTTAATAACGATGCTGGTCTCTATTCAATGGAGGGATGGCTATATTTTGGCGGTGCATCAGGTGTTACAGTTTTTCGTCCCGATGAACTCGGTAGATCAAACGTACATGCGCCCGATGTAATCTTGACTGATTTTAAAATTTTCGATGAATCAATTACTGCTCGCGATCATGCAAATATACTTTCGAAAGCAATAGCTTATACTGATAAACTAACATTGAACTATGATCAAAATATTTTCACAATTCAGTTTGCTTTGCCCAACTATATTAAAACAGATAAAAATGTGTACTACTATCGGCTTGCAGGTTTGGATAACAAATGGACAAAGACAACAAGTACTTCTGCATCCTTTACCCTACAGCGTGGTGGCACTTATGTGTTTGAAGTAAGGGGTGAGAACCACGATGGTGTGGCCACTGACAATATACGATCATTAACAATTGAATTACGCAATCCTCCTTGGAGAACTTGGTGGGCCTACTTATTATATAGTGCAATTGTGATCATTGCGCTTTATTTGTTGATAAAAGTTTATCAATCCCGTATTAGACTTCAACATCAACTTACTATTGAAACTCGGGAATCCCTGCACCAGCAAGAAGTGAATGCGCAGAAGCTTCAGTTCTTCACAAATATCTCACATGAGTTCAGGACGCCACTTACGTTGATCGCTGGTCCATTGGAACAAGTTATTGCAGAGTACAAAGGAAGTAACAAAATGTTTCGTCAATTATTGGTAATCAAGCGGAACGCAGATCAATTGTACAAATTAATTAATGAGTTAATGGACTTTCGTAAGCTTGAGAACAAGCAGATGAAGTTACAGGCGGCAAAAGGAAATATTGTGCGATTTGTAAGGGAAATTTATCTGTCCTTCAAGCAGCAGGCGGATGCAAGCAACTATGGTTATACATTCGAATCAGAAAGTGAAACCATTGATGTTTTTTTTGATCGCGATAAGCTGGAGAAGGTTCTTTATAATCTCATTTCCAACGCCTTTAAATACACACCGGCAAAAGGAGTAATTAAAGTAAAGATCGAATCTACTTTGACATTTGTGAAAATTTCGGTTATCGACACGGGTGATGGGATATCTTCCGATCATGTGGAAAAGATATTTGATAGATTCTATGAAGTGCCTGACCAAAAGCATTATGGGAAATTTAAAACAGGTTCTGGAATAGGGTTGGCAATTGCAAAGAGTGTTGTGGATCTCCACCATGGAAACTTGGAAGTAGAAAGTACTTTTGGGGTTGGGAGCACATTTATTTTAACGTTGCCGTTAGGAAAATCACACCTACCAGAAGATAATCTTATCAAAGAATTTAAAAGTAGTGAAGACATTTCACAATACGTTGCTCCAGTAGCACTAGAAGTTTTTGAAAATCCAAAACTGGTTGAATACGAAGAAGGAGAGGATGAAAAGAAACGGCTTGTTTTGGTAGTAGAAGATAATCCTGAAGTTGCAAACTTTATACATAGTGTATTACGAGAAAGGTACCGGATAATTATTGCCAGTAATGGACGTTTAGGATATCAACATGCAATCACAGATCAGCCCAATTTAATTATTAGTGATGTGATGATGCCCGAAATGGATGGTATTGAATTTTGTGGTTTGGTTAAATCAGACATCAACACCAGTCACATTCCTTTTATTTTACTTACGGCACGCACTTCTTTAATCTATAAATATAATGGGCTTGAATCGGGAGCAGACGAGTACATGAGCAAGCCTTTTGAAGTGAAAGAGCTGATGTTGAAGTGTGAAAATATAATGAATACACACGATCGAATTAAAGCAAAATTTATCGAAACGGGTGATTTCCCACCTACTGATATTAGTGTAAATTCTTTAGATGAAACGATGATGAAAAAAGCCATTCATCTCGTAAAGGAGAACGTGGCCAATGAATTTTTTAACGTGCAGACTTTTTGTGAGGAGTTGGGTATTAGCAGAACCTTGCTTTTTACCAAGTTCAAAGCATGGACGAATCAAACACCTAATGAGTACATATTGAGTATGCGCATGTCCCTTGCGGCCCGGCTTATCGAACAAGACAAACACAGTATTTCGCAAATTGGGTATAAAGTTGGCTTTAAAGATCCTAACTACTTTTCGAAGGCGTTTAAAAAGCACTTTTCCATTTCCCCAAAAGCTTACGCTGAAAAATTTACAGATGGAATTTAGATTCTGCGCCTACTAAAATTTTGCAATTGTTGTCATTTTTTTGATTGAAGTTTTTCCATGAAAACAAACTTTTCCTCTTCTAGCGAACAATGTATTCAACTGAATTATCAATTGGTTGAACAAACCTTTTTTTAATCTTTTAGAGCAGATTCCGTAATTTTTTCTGCCTTGGGTCAATTCCATACAGTAAAGTACAGGATGGTCTTGCTTTTTAATAGCCGTAGCTTAGAAATGCCAACGGGACAAATACAATCGTTTGTATTGTGTAATTGGCTTGAACTTCTTCAACGACTATTAACCAACTTAAACAAACCATTATGAAGATTAGGAACTTTACTAGGTATTTAAAAATGAAAATTCTCCTTCTTGTCTTTTTTGCAAGCACCTCAGCAGTGCTAGCACAAACTGTAACAGGAATGGTAAGCGATGAAGATGGTCCGTTGCCGGGGGCGTCTGTGGTAATAAAAGGTACAACGATAGGGACAACAACTGATGTCCAAGGGAATTATTCCCTTCAAACTAGTCCGGAAAATATTTTAATTTTTTCCTATGTTGGATATTCGCCTGAAGAAGTAACTGTAGGAGGCCAAACTGTAATTAATGTTGTTTTAACTTCGGACATTCAACTTGACGAAGTTGTGGTCATCGGTTACGGTACACAAAATAAATCAGATTTAACGGGTTCTGTTTCTTCAGTAAATGCAGCAGATATTGCCAACATACCAGTTTCAAGGGTAGATCAAGCGCTACAAGGTAGAGCTGCAGGGGTTCAGGTAACGCAAGTTAGTGGTGCGCCAGGAGCTGGTACTGCCATAAGGGTAAGAGGGGGCAACTCGATCACTGGTAGTAACGAGCCATTATGGGTTATTGATGGTATAGTAGTAGGCACCAACTTCGACCTTAATAACTTGAATTCCAACGACATCAAGTCAATTGAAGTCTTAAAGGATGCTTCTTCCATTGCGATCTATGGTTCAAGAGGTGCCAATGGTGTTGTGTTGGTAACTACCAAGACGGGCGCTAGAGTGGGAGGTGGCCAACCACAAATCAATGGTGGTTTTTACTCCAGCGTGCAACTGGTACCCGAGCGGCCAGCATATTTAAATCAAGTGCAACAAATAGATTACACAAATGAGGATGCCCGTTACAGAGGTGTGGCAGAGCCTTTTCTGGATGATCCTTCAACCTATCCTGACAATGACTTCTTCGACCTCTTGTTAAATCCTGCACCTATTTACAATGCCAATATATCAATTTCGGGTGCCTCCGAAAATGGAAATGTAAACTACTATAACTCCATTAATGTTTTCGATCAAGATGGGTTAATCGAAAATTCAGGTATTGCCAAATACATTTTTAGATCAAACATTGATTTTAAATTGAGCGATAAATTGAAAACAGGATTTAAGTTTAATTATTCCAGAATAAAGCAAGACAACGGGGTTGTGGGCTACGGTGGTCTTTTAAATATTCTACCTACACAGCCTGTTTATAATGATGATGGTACTTACAACGGTTTTGATGATGTAATAGGTGCACCCTTTAATAACCCTGTGGCCACAGCAAAACTAGATACTGATGAAACCTATTCGGATAACCTGTTAGGAACCGTTTACCTGGAATATAGTCCAATTCCAAAATTGATTATACGTTCAACATTTAACCCCGAAATAAATAATTGGAAAAGAAACGAATTTACGTCTAGTCAAAGACCTGATCTCCTTGTGGTTGGTGAAAAGGGCAACGCTAGGATATCGGGGGCTTCATCTTTTGGTTGGAACAACGAAAACACTATTCAGTATTCAACCGACTTTGGTAAGGATCATGTACTAACAGTTCTTGGTGGGGCATCTTTTCAAAAATTTACCAATGAATCATGGAGTGCGCAAGCATTCGGGATTACCACGGATGCTACTGGATTTAATAATATTGGATTAGGTACAGACCCTACAAGAAATGTAGTGGGTAGTGGCTACAGTGCTTTTCAAATTGCATCCTTCTTTGGAAGGGTTAATTATACATACAAAAACAAGTACCTCTTGACGCTGGTGGGAAGGACAGATGGTAGTTCTGTTTTCGCGGAAGGAAACAAGTATAATTTCTATCCGTCAGTAGCAGCGGCTTGGAAAATATCCGAAGAATCATTTATGGAAAACCAAAATATTTTTCAGGATTTGAAACTTCGGACCAGCTATGGTCAATCTGGAAATCAAGCCATAAACCCTTACAATACATTGGCTATTTTAGAAGAAGCAAATACAACACTAGATGGTATTCTGCAGCCTGGATTGACTTTGGGTAGGCCTGCAAACCCGGATTTAAAATGGGAAACAACAACTTCGTTTGATGTTGCGTTAGAAGCCTCTTTTCTAGGTGGTAGAATTTTTACTGAACTGAACTACTACTATAAAAGGACGGACGATTTACTCCTTAACGTACGGATACCCAAGCAGACAGGCTTTACAAGCCAATTACAAAATGTAGGGTCTTTACAAAACCAAGGTTGGGAGCTTTTATTAAATTCCACCAATATTAGCAATGCCAATTTCAATTGGAAGACTACATTAACCTTATCATCAAATAGGAATGAAGTACTTGATCTTGGGGGACAGGAATTTATTGATGTAGTAGTTGATCAAATTGTAGGGGCTGGTAATTTAAGGATTATCGTTGGGGAAACAGTTCCGGTATTTACAGGTGCTAATTATTTAGGTACTTGGAAAAGTCAAGCCGAGATTGATGCCTCTGGATTAAACCCAGGTTCTGAGGTGGTTGGCGGTGCACGATTCGAGAATAGAAATGGAGATGGAATTATTTCCAACGAAGATTTTGTGGTGTTGGGTAGTCCATTTCCTGATTTAATTTTCGGGTTTGAAAACAGCTTCTCTTACAAGAATTTTGACTTTAATTTTTACTTTCAAGGTACTGTCGGTAACGAGGTATATAATCTAAGAACGCGAAACAATTTCTGGACACGCGGTGAATTTCCTAAATATGCTGAGATGGTGAATCGTTGGTCTCCACAGAATCCAACGTCTGATATACCTGGTGCTGGAACATCTTCAATTTCAAATACTTTTCCCAGCACGTTTGATGTTGAGGATGGCTCACACTTACGTTTAAAAACGGTAACATTAACCTATAATTTTCCGGTGAAGAAATTGGGCTGGCAAGGTGTTAACAGAATGTCGATATATGCCTCCGGAACCAATTTGCTTTTATTCTCTGATTTTAGATTAATAGATCCTGAAACCAGTGCATACGGTAGAGATGGATTGGGCAATATTGCGCAAGGATTTTCAAATGGAGAGTATCCGAATGCCAAAGTATTAAGCCTTGGAGTTAACGTAACTTTTTAAAACACACACCTATGAAAACATTAATAAAAAATAAATATTTCTACATCTTCAGTTTACTTTTAACATGCTTTAGTTGTGATTCGTTTCTGGAAGAAGATCCACGCAATATTGTTGCCCCGGAAAATTTCTTTAACTCTGAGGCTGATGCACGTCAGGCAATTACAGGCGTATATGCCATCTACAAGAATAATTCTATGTACGGCCAAGTAGGACTGGATACGTTTTATGAAAATGGTGCCGATACCGTTGAGCCAAACCGTCCTGGTTTAGTAAATCCTATTGGGAGTTATTCATTGAATGAATCTCAAGCAGATGAATCAAGCCAGCGTATGAGTGTCTCTGACACCTGGAGGGATAGCTATAAAATTGTGTTAAACTGTAATATTATTATTGATAGGGTAATGGGAAACCCTGCTATTACCCCGGCTGTGCAGACCGATGTAATTGCAGAAGCCAGGTTTTTACGTGGTTTAGCCTATTGGACTATCACCAACCTTTGGGGAGATGCTCCTTTTTATACCGAAAACATTAATATAAATGAAATTAGGGCATTGGGCAGAACGCCTAAGGCGACCATTGTTGCAAGCTTATTGGAAGATTTACAGTTTGCTCAAGATAATCTACAATCTTCCTATCCAGATGCTGAGCGCGGCAGGGCTTCAAAATGGGCGGCCGCAATGGTGATGGCTAAAACGTATATGGAACAGAAGCAGTGGCAACTTGGATTGGACAAATGCTTGGAGATTATTAATCAGTCGCCACACACCATGTTATCAACGTATGCAGCAGTCTTTGATCCCTTGAATGAGTACAATGCTGAGATTATTTGGTCGTTAGATTTTGCAAAAGACCAGCGGTCTCAGTACGAAGAAGGGTTGGTGGATCAGGCTGGTGGTGTTTTAGCTCCAGGATGGGGCAATGGTAATTGGAGACCGAGCATGTTTTGTCCGCGGTTAAGGGATGAACCCAAAAATGGTGCTGATAGAGCAGCATTATCTGCGGCACTTACAGCCAATGGTGAAGCCTTTAATGGAACCGGGCTACAAATAGCAGGAAAAGATTTTGCGGCAAAGTTTCCTATGAATGATTTAAGAAGACCTCTAAATGTGCTAGATAATTATTTGGGTTTTGAGCTAGCGTTCCCGTATATGCCAAAGCTTTGGAATTTGGACGTACTGGGTTCACCTCGTTTTAATCATTCGGATAATAGACTTGTTTTTCGATTGGGAGATGTGAAATTAATGGCTGCTGAATGTGAGAATGAACGCCCAGGTGGCAATCCTACAGATGCTTATGAATATATTAAAGAAATAAGAGAGCGCGCATATGCTACGGTGGGAGAAGCAGAGGCTATTAAGGGGCTTAGCCAACAAGATTTCAGACAGGCTATTTATGATGAGCGTAAATGGGAACTTGCTGGTGAAGGCTTTAGAAGATATGATTTAATTAGATGGGGTATTTTATTAGATGTAATGCAAAACATAGAATATTATTTTTGGGATCCCGCTGCAAACATTAGACCATGGCATGTATTGCTGCCAATACCGTTATCAGAGTTGCAATTGAATCCTAATCTGTTGGAGTCAGACCCAACAAACAATGGATACAGATAAAAATTATTTTTTGATTTTTTTTCACATAAGACCAGAAAAATTTTATTTCTGGTCCTATGTGAAATTTTAAATCCTGATGCTGATTTTTTTCTTAACAATTTTTATCTCTGTACATATCATGAATTTGTTAATTAACAACGAATGGGTAAAAATGAATTTCATTTCCAGATTACTTTACTCATCTCTGATGTAGATTCTGCACCACCGACTACCTGCTAAAAATATAATTATTAACCAGTTTAAATTACAAACTTATAATTATGAGAATAAAAGAAACAATTGAAAAAGTACCAGGTGGTATGATGGTCATACCCTTAATCTTAGGGGCATTTATAAATACTTTTATTCCGCAAATATTATCAATTGGTGGATTTACCACGGCAATGGCTACTGGTGCAAATGCTATTTTAGGTGTTTTTCTACTCTGTATGGGAGCAGGGATGGATTTAAAAGCGGCACCAAAAGCAGTGAAGACTGGCTTTGTAATTACACTGACTAAGTTTGTTGTTGGAGTTTCAATTGGATTGCTTGTAGCAAAGTTCTTTGGTTCCGAAGGGCTTTGGGGCCTATCGTCATTAGCGATAGTAGCTGCGATGACCAATACGAATGGAGGACTATATGCAGCATTGACCGGTGAATTCGGAAATAAATCTGAGGTAGGTGCCATTGCAATTATTTCCGTTAATGATGGCCCATTTTTAACCATGATTGCACTCGGTACAGCAGGTATAGCATCTATCCCATTTGTAGCACTTCTTGGCGTTGTTCTGCCTATTGCAATAGGAATGCTGCTGGGTAATCTAGACAAGCAAATGCGTGATTTTTTAATGAAAGGAGGCCCTATGCTAATCCCCTTCTTTGCTTTCGCTTTAGGTTGTGGACTTAGTTTGGGAATGTTACTGAAAGCAGGATTTCCAGGAATTGTATTGGGAATATTAACAGTGGTAGTAGGTGGGCTTTTTAATATTTTATCGGATAAAGGTACAGGCGGTACAGGTGTTGCTGGAGCTGCTGCTTCAAGTACTGCGGGAAATGCCGTAGCCACACCTGCTGCCGTTGTTTTGGCAGATCCATCCTTAAGTGCTGTTGCCGCAATAGCAACACCACAGATCGCAGCCTCTACTATTACGACCGCTATTCTGGTACCAATCCTTACAACATTGGTGGTGAAATGGAATAAGAAGAAATTGTCGAAAAAAAATATTTTAAAAGTGAGTAACGATTCTTTCAACTAAACTTTGTTAAGCAAGATGAAAATTGTAATCGCTCCTGATTCATTTAAAGGAAGCTTGACATCTCTTCAGGTTGCAACGGCCATCCAGAAAGGAATATTAAATGTAGATTCTCAAGTGGAGACTGTTCTAGTTCCAATGGCGGATGGTGGTGAAGGAACTGTTGAATCGTTGATTGATAGCTTAGAAGGAAAACTGATAAAGAAGGTAGTGCATGATCCCTTGTTCAGAAAGATAAATTCTTTTTATGGAATCATGGGCGATGGAAAAACTGCGGTTATTGAAATGGCTGCAGCTTCTGGTCTCCCTTTGCTTAAACCTGAAGAAAGAAATCCGATGAAGACCACTTCATTTGGTACAGGCGAGCTGATAAAAGATGCTATGGACAGAGGTTGTGTCAAAATTATTATTGCCTTGGGAGGAAGCGCCACCAATGATGGTGGATTGGGTATGGCGCAGGCGCTTGGTGTTCGTTTTCTTGATGCAAACGAAAATGAAATTGATCATGGAGGTGGAGAATTG
>JBGTGG010000061.1:0-4586 GCA_041746855.1 Cyclobacteriaceae bacterium
CATGACTTCCCAAACGGATTATCAAAATCTGGTAAAAGAAGTAACCGATTATTTTCATAAGAAATTATATGAACTAAAAGGACACACTATATCTGATGTTATTATCGATCCCGGTTTTGGTTTTGCCAAGAACATTGCTCAAAATTTTGAATTATTGAACCACCTGGAATACTTTCAACACCTTGATCGGCCTCTTCTTGTTGGCCTCTCGCGGAAATCCATGATTTGGAAAACACTGAAATCCTCACCGGAAGAAGCATTGAACGGAACCACTTCGTTGCACACCATTGCGTTACTAAAAGGCGCGAATATCCTCCGCGTTCATGATGTAAAAGAAGCAGATGAAGTCCTCCGGCTTTTCGATCAACTATCCGCCCGTTGATGCTGAAATCTTTTTTTTGCCGTTTACGGAGTGGGGTTGCTCATTCCCTCCATAAGTTCATACCTTTACAGAGATGCTATTTCTCTTTAAAATAGGGTTCCTGGAAGTCAGTCGCATTGACATCATCGACATTGCACTGGTCAGTGTATTGCTTTATCAGGTGTACAAACTGATCCGTGGAAGTATTGCCGTCAATATCTTTTTAGGGATTCTGGCACTCTACCTTCTCTATCTTATTGTGCGTGCAGCTCAAATGGAATTACTGGCCACCATCCTTGGTCAATTTATGGGAGTGGGTGTGTTGGCGATGATCATTTTGTTCCAGCCGGAAATCCGAAAATTCCTGCTCGTGATTGGAAGAGGCACCGAGTTTCGGGAGAACTTAATGAAAACATTGACGAATTGGCGCAACGGCTATCACGATGACCTTGATGTAAGCGAAATAATTGAAGCTGCCAAAAATTTAAAAGCCACAAAAACAGGCGGTCTCATTGTCTTTACGCGCGACACAGAATTAAAATTTTATGCAGAAACCGGAGACGCAATAGATTCCACCGTGAGCAAGCGGTTGTTGATCTCCATTTTCAATAAAACAAGTCCTTTGCACGATGGCGCTATCATCATTTACAAGGGAAGAATAAAAGCTGCCCGATGCGTTTTGCCCGTAAGTGAGAATGACCACCTGCCGCCACAATTCGGTTTGCGCCATCGCGCGGCTGTTGGGATGTCTGAAAATACGGATACGCTCATCATGGCCATCTCGGAAGAAACAGGACGATTGGTTCTGGCACGCAATGGCAAATACCTGAAAGCATTAAAAATGAAACAGGTGGAACAAAAAATCCTTCAATACCTTCACAAAGATGAACCCGATAATTGGGAAGAAGTCGTTGATGATGAATCCGAAGTGCAAACTGTAAATCCGTAGTTTCTTTCTTTCAATGATAACGGATTCGTACTTTTAGGTATGAATTTAAAATCACTTCCCTCCGCTATCTTTCTTCTATTGTCCTTTAACCTGTTCGGTCAGAACCTGGAAACTATTATCCAAAAAGGGCATGACCAACGTGTGCTGGCCGTTGCGGTTAGCCCGGATAGCAATTATGTGGCAACCGGAAGCCGCGATCGAAGTGTAAAACTTTGGGAACTCAGCACCGGACGTGAAGTACGAAACTTCCTGGGCCATGATGGAAGCATTAACGGAATTGTATTTTCCACCGATGGAAAATTTATCCTGACCAGTTGCAGTGATATGACCGCCAAAATTTGGGAAGTGGAAACGGGCAGGAATATTTTCACAACCGAACCCACAACAAAATTTGTGACGGAAGTTGCTATCAGTCCTGATATGAAATATTTTGTCGTAGCCGGTTATAATGATGAAGCAAACGTCTATTCGTGGACCACGAAAAAAATAATTACCAAATTAAAAGTAAATGCGGATCAAGGTGGTGGTTATGGAATCCACTTATCTTTTTCGTCTGACAGCAAATGGCTGGCCATTGGTGAAGACAATTATACATCGACAATCTATAACACTTCGAATTGGGAGACACAAAATACTTTTAAGAAAGAAGAAGGATGGTGTGGTGGGTGTGCAACCTGGGCAATTTTTTCATCCGACAGCAAATCCGTCTTAATGGCTTCCAATAAAGGACCGGTTAAAAAATACGATCTTGCTAGTGGTACGTTGATTACTGAATACACGGATAAAGTTGAAGAACTGGCAGGGCTTCTATTCAGCAAAGACGAAAAGCAAATTATCGCTGTTACGAAAGAAGAAATCATTTTTTGGAACAACACTTCAGGAGAAGAAATCTCGCGAATCAAAACCAACCTCAACACCGAAGTCAATGACGCTAGCCTTTCAGTAAATGGAAAGAAGATTTTAATGGCATGTGACAACAACATCACCGTGGTGTGGGACATCGCCTCAAAGAAAGTAGAAAGTACCCTTACCGGGATTCTTAACGAACGCGATAAAGGAAACATCAACTACGATCCGAATAGTTATTGGGAATCACATATTGCGAAGTATATCCGGCTAAAAAACAACTTGCTGTTGACAAACGATGGCAAGTCGTTGATCAAAGGAAAATTCGGAACCAAACTAAAACGCTGGGACATCGCTTCCGGCCAAACCGAGATGGAATATGTTGGCCATGAAAAAGCCGCATTGTGTTATGTGCTAACTGCCGATGGTAAAAAAATAATCAGCGGTGGTGGTGATGGAAAAATAATTGTCTGGGATGTAGCGACTGGAGATTCACTCTTCTCGATAAAAGCGCATAGGGAACCGATCTTCGATATTCAACTTACCAGCGATGAATCACAAGTACTCACCGGAAGTTGGGATGGGACGATGAAAATCCATGATCTGAAAACTGGTGAACGAACCACCTATATGGATCTGGAAAATTCATCCGCTTTTAGCGTGTTGTTTAGTCCGAATGACCTGTACATATTTTCAGGCCAACTTGGTAAAACCTTGTCGATGCGGGAAATCGATACAAAGACGATTGTGCGCGACTTTGTTGGCCATACCGATATCATATCCTCCATTCGGTTAAATAATGATGGCTCAAAACTATTGAGCAGCAGCTGGGATGGTTCCATCCGGTTGTGGAATGTTGCCACTGGACTGATGGATAAAAAATTCAATGGCCATCAAGGGGCAGTGCACATTGCCATCTTCGATCATGAAAACAAAAATATTTTTAGTGGCGGCATCGATCGGACGGTAAGGATGTGGGATGTGAATACTTCGAAAGTGGTTAGAACATTTGAAGGACATCAGGCCGAAGTCACTTCTATTTTACTAAGCAAGGACGGAAAAATGTTGATCACCCATGCGACTGATGGGGTGACCAAGTTTTGGGATTTGGAAACCGGCAAAGAATTTTTTGAACACATTCAAATTGGGGAGCGGGATTGGATGGCAAAAACACCGGATGGATATTTTACCGGAACTGATGGTGCGCGAAAATCCATCCACTATGTAAGTGGAATGAAAACCTATTCGGTCGATCAGTTTTTTAATGAATACTACCGTCCGGAATTGCTGCCCACACTTTTTAAAAATCGTGGTGAATCAAAATCAAATCCGGGGCTGCAAGGAAAATTAAAATCCTCACCACCACCCACCATCAAAGTAGCCACAATCCCCAATACGGATCCCCTGCTGATCGATGTCTACGTGAAGATGACCAATAACGGATCAGGTGTTTCCAATGTCAAACTTTTTCACAATGGAAAAAATATCCCGCTTGATAAAAGCAAATTGGAAATCCCAGGCAAGAAAGGATCATCATCCGTTTACAAACAAACCATAGGGTTGATTGGCGGCACAAATACATTTTCCGCTTCTGCTTCCAATGATAACAATATTGAATCTGATCCACACACCATTGAAATATTTGCGGACCACAGCGCGAAGAGTTCTACTTGCTATATTCTTTCTGTGGGAATCAACACTTACAAAAACCCAAAGCTCAGTTTGAATTATGCAAAGCCGGATGCGGAATCGTTTGGCGAAATGATGAACGACAAAGGCACAGCACTTTTCAAAAGTATGGAAATTCATACCCTGTATAATGAAGATGCTTCCCGCGATAAAATCTTAAACAAGTTGGATGAACTAGCTTCAAAAGTTGGCTCCAATGATGTTTTCATTTTTTATTATGCCGGGCATGGCAGCATGGTCGAGAATCAGTTTTATTTTGTGCCCACAGAAGGCAGTCGCCTATACGATGCGAAGTCATTACAGAAAGAAGCGATCGAAGCCTCTGTATTACAAGATAAATTCAAAAACATTTTAGCATTAAAACAACTCATCATCATGGATGCATGCCAGTCGGGTGGCTCGGTTGAGTTGCTGGCAACACGCGGGGCAGCCGAAGAAAAAGCAATTGCCCAGCTTTCGCGCAGCGCAGGCATTCATGTGATGGCCTCTGCCGGAAGTGAACAATTTGCTACCGAGTTTGAGCAACTGGGCCATGGGCTTTTTACATACGTATTGATTCAAGCATTGCAAGGTGCTGCGGATGGCGCACCAAAAGATGGCAAGGTTACGATCTATGAACTAAAATCTTATCTTGATGATCAAATGCCAGAGATGACTCGGAAATTAAAAGGGAAACCACAGTATCCCTATACGTTTTCGAGAGGGCATGATTTTCCGTTGGTGATTGAGAATGAATAACAA
>JBGTGG010000062.1:0-2714 GCA_041746855.1 Cyclobacteriaceae bacterium
TAAACCTTATTACCCGGAGTTGTCATTAGACTGCTCCCATCATTGAAATTTTGAGTTGGCTTCGAAAAATCCACATCGGCAGGATCCGTTTTACTAATTACTGCGAAATCAACAAAATCAAATAACAATTCAAAGAAATGAAATCGTTCTTCAAATTCTAGCGAATAAAATACACGTTGCCGTTTCTGCCCAGCATCATAAAATTCAAACGCAACTACACCGCGCGGAGTCATCGAACGTGAGTCGTTCCCATATTCATAATTTAATATACCGGTTTTACTATTGTATTTGACGAGTCCTTTAAGCTCTTCTTCATCAGTTGTCAAAATACTACCCTCACTCCACTCTACATTATGTGGATTGACTGTCTCCATCAAAATTTTACTTGTCTTTTTTTGAGCAACTAATATGATAGGAAAGAATAGCAGGAGAAGAATAACAATGCGCATACTGGCTGAATGATTTTAACACAAAGAAAGCAAAAAATCAAATTGATCACATCGATATTCACAAGAATCTGCTAGTCTTGTATCTTGTAACCCAAATCTTAAATCCCCAAATCTTAAATCTTAAATATTAAAATTCTTCTCTAACATCTAATGTCTAGCTTCTTCGATATCAACAACATCTTCTTTACCATATGGGGCTATGAAATGAGCTACCTGGAGTTCTTCGGTACAATTGCGGGAGGGGTGGCGGTGTGGCTGGCGGCCAAGGCGAATATCTGGAGCTGGCCGATTGGGCTTATCAATGTTACCCTTTTCTTCTTTCTATTCTTTCAGGTGCAATTATATCCGGATATGTTTCTACAGGTATTTTTCTTTGTTACCAACTTGATGGGTTGGTGGCGTTGGTCGCACCCGAAACTGGTAGAAGCAGACAAAAAGAACGAACTCAAAATTAGCTACATGGATAAAAAGCATTTGGTCCTGGTGCTTTCAATTGGAATTGTCGGTACTTTTTTGATGGGGAGTTTCGCCAGCCGTCTGCACGAGTTTTTTCCAACACTGTTTAGCAAACCCAGTGCCTTTCCGTACCTCGATTCGTTCGTTACCGTCATGAGCATCATTACTACCTTCCTGATGATCCAAAAGAAAATTGAATGCTGGATATTTTGGATAGTGATCGACATCATCGCTACCTATATGTATTTTATGAAGGGGATAAAATTCGTGGGCATTGAATATCTGGTGTTCTGTTTTATCGCTGCGTTTGGTCTGTGGAATTGGATAAAAGAATACAAAGCATATCCAACATCTAGTCAATGAAAAGAGGTCTGGTAATCGGCAAATTCCTTCCGGTCCACAACGGGCATATTGCATTGATTAATTTTGCTGCTCAACATTGTGACGAATTAATTGTGTCACTGAGTTATACCACAAAAGATTCAATCGATCCCGAACTTCGATTACAATGGCTCATAGAAATCTTTAGTGGAAATAAGAAGATAGTCATTCAATCGCTTGAAGATAATTTTGACAATGAAAATCTTCCGCTACCCGACCGAACAAAAATATGGGCAGAGGTAGTCGAAAAAAAGTATGGCAAAATTGATGTGCTCACAAGTTCAGAAGAATACGGTGAGCCTTTTGCCAATCATTTGAATGCAAAACATATTCTATTTGATAGGGATCGAAAAGGGATTCCAGTTTCCGGAACGCTGATTCGTGAAAGTCCACACGTCTATTGGGAATTTATTCCTCCTATTGCCCGACCCTACTTTGTGAAGAAAATTTGTTTCTACGGCCCGGAAAGCACCGGCAAATCTTTCATGGCAAAAAAGATGGCGGAAAAATTCAATACAGAATTTGTTCCTGAGGTAGCGCGTGAACTCATAACCTCCAATGATTTTACTGTTGATGATATTATCCGAATTGGAAAAGCACAAACGGAACGTGTCCAGCAAAAACTAGCAACTGCCAACAAGTATCTCTTTTGTGATTCCGATCTCATCACCACCCAGATTTATTCAAAACACTATTTGAATGAAGTGGCGGAAATCTTATTTGAACTTGAAAAGCAAATCACTTACGATCATTATTTTTTGTTCGATATTGACGTACCCTGGGTAAATGACGGCTTGCGCGATTTGGGAAGTGACCAACAGCGAAAAGAAATGTTTAACTGGTTTAAAACTGAATTGAAAAAAAGGGAGATTTCCTACACATTGGTGCGGGGGAATTGGGAAGAACGGGAAAGGATAATTCTAGAATATTTAGGATTTAAGATTTATTGATTTAAGATTTAGTTATGTCGTAATAAATCAAGAAATCTGAAATCTTAAATCCAAAATCTTAAATCTTAAATCTTAAATCAAGTAATCAACCAATGAAATACGAAGCCACCTCCCCAAAAGAATACATCGAACAACTTCCGGAAGATCGCCAAACCGCTATCAAAGAACTGCGAAAAGCAATCAAGAAAAATCTACCGGAAGGTTTTAAAGAAGAAATGAGCTATGGCATGATTGGATACGTGATACCGCATTCCATTTACCCAAAGGGATACCATGTGGATCCCAAACTGCCGTTGCCTTTTATCTGCATTGCTTCCCAGAAAAATTTTATTGCCGTGTATCATTCCGGTGTATATGCTGATAAAAAGATTTTGGATTGGTTTGTAAAAGAATTTCCCAAGCACAGCAAACTCAAACTCGACATGGGAAAAAGCTGCATCCGTTTTAAAAAGCCAGATCAAATTCCTTTTGAATTAAT
>JBGTGG010000063.1:0-10648 GCA_041746855.1 Cyclobacteriaceae bacterium
AATGAGGTTCAACTATCTCCTAAGCGACATAACCCAATCATCGAGAAAATCACTTTGCCAACACTAAAAATAACCGAACCAACCGAAGGAAGTTTTGTATTTGATCTGGGACAGAACATGGCAGGTGTTCCAAAACTAAATATGCCCGTAAAAAAGGGACAATTGGTGAAAATCCGATTTGCTGAAATGCTACAAGCGAATGGCGAAATCTATACTGAAAATTACAGAAGTGCTATTTCAACAGACTATTACCTTCCTTCAAAAGATGGAGTAATTGAATGGCAACCGACTTTCACATTTCATGGATTTAGGTATGTTGAGTTGAGTGGCTTTGATCAAAGCGTTGTTCCAGAAAAATCATGGGTGTCTGGTCTTGTTCAGTATTCTGATTTTGAAATGAATGGAAACTTTAAATCGTCACATGAAAAGCTAAATCAATTGCAAAGCAATATTGAGTGGGGACTGCGCGGTAATTTTCTCGACATTCCAACAGATTGTCCCCAACGGGATGAACGGCTAGGCTGGACTGGTGATGCGCAGGTTTTTATCCCAACCTCTTTTTTTATTGGAGATGTGCATTCGTTCTGGTCTAGTTGGATGCAGAGTATTCGGGAAGATCAGAAAGAGGACGGAGCCATTCCTGTGGTCATTCCAGATGTAGGTTTTGATCGTGTTTCATCAGGTTGGGGAGATGCTGTTACAGTGGTTCCGTGGGAAACGTATTATCGCACTGGAGATATTAGCATACTTGAAGATAGTTATCCAAGCATGCGAAAATGGCTGAATTACTATGCATCTAAATCTGAAAATCACATTGTCGATATGTTCACTTTCGGTGATTGGCTACAACCTTTTTCGACAAATGGAAACAAAGGTTCAACTTCAGAAAAACTAATCAATACGGCCTATTATGCCCGGTCTATTCAATTAACAATGAAAACGGCCGAAGTCCTTGGATTAAAAGAAGAAGAGGTTGAATTGAATTCATTATGGAGTGAAGTCCGTACTGCATTTCAAAATAATTTTTTTAATAAAGATGGCTCGATTAGTCAAGGATCTTCCACACAGACAGCGTATTTGTTGGCGATTGGATTTGAATTGCTTACACCTGACATGAAGGAGAAAGCGATCCCGTATCTTCTTCATGAGATAGAGATAGCAGACCATCATTTGCGCACTGGATTTTTAGGGACACCTCTTTTAGCACCTGTGCTAGAAGAAATAGGACGAAGCGATTTAATGTTCGGCATGTTGTTTAAAGAGACGTATCCATCCTGGTTTTATTCCATCAATCAAGGGGCTACTACGATGTGGGAGCGGTGGAATAGTTACACACTGGATGAGGGATTTAATTCTGCAGGTATGAATTCATTTAATCACTATGCTTACGGTGCCATTGGTCAATGGATGTACGAACGCATTGCAGGTATACAACCTGCCACACCCGGATATAAAGAAATTCTGATTGCACCCCTACCGGGCGGCCCACTTACCTCAGCACAAGTAACGTATTCTTCTCCTTATGGGGAAATTAGTTCGTCATGGCAAATCATTGATGACGTATTTAAACTGAATACAACAATTCCACCGAATACAACTGCCAAAATTGTGATACCACGAGTTAACATTAAATCGCTCTTGCTAAATGGAAATGAATTTGTTGATAGCAATGAAATCAAACTCTTAAAAAAGGGAGAAAATACTATTGAGTTAAAGGCACAACCCGGTACCTACTGGTTTGAATCTAAATGGGAGTAAAACAATTTATTCAGATAACGAACTTCAGCGATTCGGACAGTTGACTACTGAAAGAAAATGGAGATTCTATCTGTTCACTAACGATTAAATATTTATACACATGAAAAATAGGATAGCATTACTGCTGATTACAATAATTTTGTTGAATGGCGTCTCGGTATATTCACAAAACGAAACATCCAATAATGCCATGGTCACTGAGGCATTGGTTTTCGAGGAAGTTGGAGGTATCGTCGCGGTGGAAGCCGAGTATTTTTTTAAGCAAGAGCGGACTGATATCAGGAAATGGTATAGGACTTCAAAAAATGAACAGCCTGAAGTCGGACGTGATGAGGATTCTACTCATATTGATGGTGCAAGCAATAATGCATATTTAGAAATCCTTCCAGATACCCGGGTAACCCATAGCGATAAACTTGTACCCGGAGAAAATTTCTCGAATGAACCCGGCACCATCGGCATTCTTAGTTACAACGTTAAGATCAATACACCAGGACGATACTATGTATGGGTACGGGCTTTTTCTTCCGGAGGTGAGGACAACGGTCTTCATGTTGGGATGGATGGGGAGTGGCCGGAACATGGCCAACGCATGCAGTGGTGTACTGGAAAACATCGTTGGACATGGGGTAGCCGACAGCGAACACAAGAAGTACATTGTGGCGTGCCAAATGAAATTTATTTGGACATTGAAGCGGCAGGGACTCATGTCATTCAATTTAGCATGCGAGAAGATGGTTTTGAATTCGATAAATTCATATTGACCAACGACCGTGACTATGTACCAAAAGAGGAGGGGCCAAGCGCAACAATGAAGTTGCCTGAGCAATCATATTTTCAAACACTTGCAAGGTCTCATGCAGAAAATAAAGTACTCGCTATTGATGATTTTCAAATAGAAGGAACAGGTTTTTATAAAGATAATGGGGGTAAATGGTTCGCCATCAATCCAAACCAACACAAAGAAGCCCAAACAACTGCCGTATTCAACTTTGAAAATGCGCGTTATGATGTGGTGTTTGTTGGTGTTGGTGAAAATGATGGGCAATCAAAATTTACAATTTTAATCAATAAGAAGGTCATAGGATTTTACGCTCCACCATTGACACAAAAAACGTTTGAAGAGGGGAAAGACTTCAATGCAGTATGGGAAAATATTAAACTAAAAAAGGGTGATGAAATTACAGTGATTTCAGAGATTGGTAGTGCCGATGGTAAGGAGTGGGCAAGGGGGCGTTGGGCAGGAATTATTTTTGCGCCAGTAGGGAAGGGGAAAGAGGTCATTAAAAAGTAACTATGAAACCGTTGGAGGTCTTATTTTTCGATAAGCAAAACGGAGGAAGATCATTCTGTAAGTATTCATAAGGGAAACTAAAGTGATATGAAAAAGATACTAACCAAAATCTACCGCGGTATCGAGGCAGTCTTCAGTGCGCTTGAACTACTCGGTGTGAAATATTTAATGCTTCCATCGCGCTATTTATTGAGCCTTATTGAACCACTTAGCCACAAAATCGAGGGAATGCTTTTAAAAAAAGTTCTCCAAATCATTATCTATCCGCTCTTTATCACACTTACTCTGGTTGTGGGTTTTGCACTTGTAAAAAATGGATTCACAATTAGGTCATTTCTTGGGACTATTGTTATGTTCCTTATCCTTGGAGCCATTTTTGCCCCCTTGGAGCATCTGATTCCTTTTAGCAGAAGATGGCTGAGCGATAAAGATGCAACTACTGATTGGATGCTTTTTTTCGGGGGAAAATTTTGGGGCGATTACATTAGTGCACCGATCCGACTCGCCACTGTATCCATTGTTGTTCAGGAAATTTCACCTGAAATAGGACAGGGTTATTGGCCAGGTAATTGGAACCCGGTAGTACAGGTTTTTCTTCTGCTATCGGTTAAAGATTTCTTCAGGTATTGGTACCACCGATGGATGCATGAGTCAGAATTTATGTGGCGGTGGCATGCTGTCCATCACTCAAGCAAGCGGTTGTATTGGTTCAACGGAACCCGTTCGCATCCAATAGAAGGGTTAGTTTCAAGCTTGCTTTGGGGTATTCCGTTGGCGTTTATACAGGCACCAGTTGAGATTGTCTTTGTTACAGGACTACTTGGACGTACCATTGGTCGATTTCAGCATACCAATATGGATTTGATCCTTGGGCCTTTTGATTATATTTTTTCCTCACCAAAAAACCATCGGTACCATCACTCAGCTAAAATATCTGAAGGACACAGCAATTACGGTGGAGATGTAATATTCTGGGATATTTTATTTGGCACCTTCTATTTGCCCAAAGGACAGCAGCCTAGTGACAAGATTGGGATTGAAGAAATGCCAAACTATCCCCAAACATTTATAGGCCTAATTCTGGCTCCATTTACCTACAACAACATTCGGAAAGAAGCCGAAGAGATTTTAGGTGAAAGTCTGGAGGAGCGGAGAAAGAAGCTGCATTGATGAAACAGAAAGTAGGTTTTCTTTTTGCGCAGAAAATCGGTATGAAACTTCTTATAAAATATCTATCTACTAAGTGATTTAAAAATGCGTATTATATGTATTATTCGAATAATAATTCATACCTATTCAACGCTGATGACTACTCTTCGGTAATCATACATTGAGGCGATTTTATTATCGTCTTTTACCTCCAAAACCAAATGTATTTCTTTGCCTTTTGCCTCTTTAGGGATTTGGATTTTTACTAAAGTCTTGTTTGCATTTGGTATTTCAATACGTCCACTAAATGTTCCTGGTTCTCTATAAATCCACCAATTATATTCGATGTTATCACCATCCGAATCCGTTGTTGCGGAGGCATCAAACGAAATTTTTTCACCAGCTTTACAAGTGACCAACAGAATTTTTTCTTCATTATCGCCATTGATGGCTGCCACTGGCGCATGATTGGCATTTTCAAAGTCTTCAACACACCAATCCATGCGGCACATAAAATCATTGTACATGGCTCTACGCCAACGCCAAACGGGGGTGAATTCATTATTATACAGCGTTCCAATTTCAGGATCTACCCAGCTATCAGAAGTTTCGGTATATAAATAGAAATCACCATATTTTTCTTCATCCGCTTGAATATCCTTATGCCTGGACCATTCGTTTCTCACCTTTTCACGGGTAAAACGGCCACTCCATCCGCCCCAATGCGGCTGATCAATATCAGCTAAGCCACCATGCACAAGGCCCAGCCAAGGAATCGTTCCCCCTCCTTCTATGAAATGAATTGATCCCTTGTTCATTTGCCTGAGTGGCCATGTCATACCAAGCCAGCCATGGTTCACCATAATATGGTCTAATGCCCAATGATGCTGGCCTAACCACGAATATTCATAGGGTTCCCAGACATAAGGCCCAACTTCGTACTTTTTCAATTTCCCATCTTTCTTAGGTCCTCCAAAGCAATACGTTTGATAGTTGCTTCTCACCCAGTGTACCTCAGGATAATTGGCACAAATCCATGCGCCAGCATTGTCTTGTGCACCGTTTTCAAAAACACGGATCTTTCCAAGAAATGCATGAAGTTCTTCTTCGGAATGATGGGCTTCATAATCGACTATTACCTGTGCCAAAGTGTTTGAACCCGCATTAACCACCACGTAGAGGGGGCGAGGGTCATCTTTTTCGATGGACTTTATGATCCAGTCAGAACCTTCAGTTGACTTTCCTTTACCCATTCCAGCAACACCATAATCCGCTTGTCCTGATTTTACAATTGACCGCAAATAATCTGACTCCGGCCAGCCTGAAGCATGCTTTTTTAAGTTGCTTAAATCCTTTTCATAGGCATCAATGATCATATGAAAAAGGTCAGGGTAGAGTCGGGTTCTTTCGGGTAGGTGGTGCGCAGAATGAAGGTATTTTCCTGAAACGGCAATGAGCCCCTCGATGTTGAATTCATTGGCATACATCATCATATGAACCATTTGCTGAACCTCATCGGGCTCGTTTCCCATATCTGCCAAAACAATAAGCCGTTGTTTTTCATTTTGACCAAAAGTTAGTTGATAACTTATGGAGATTAATAAAATTAGAATCTTTCTCATATCAAATTAATTTTCGTTTACAATACCGTTTCTCTGAGATTCGCAGATATGACCCCAATGCCGTAAAAACTTTATTCCACCTTTCAAATATTTTAAGAGTATTTCCCAAAACCTCACAAACCGAAAACTGGTTTATTAAATATTACTCAACCAAAATGATTACTCTTCTATAGCTGAGAAACGGGATCACTACTTAATGAATTGCATTCCCTTTTTTACTGTCTATCTGAAGAAGGAACAACATAGTACGGTGTATTTGAAAGATCATCATCCAATCCTGGGTACAATGTTGCTTGAGTAGGACTAGTATGTATTTCAAAATAATATTGTAGCGGAAAACGATTGTCGGTAAAGGGTGCTGGTATTTCTCCTTCAAATAAAGTTTTATTTTGTTTTAATTCCACAGATTGCCAATATTCAGATTGATTTACATGACGATAATTTAAGAATACATGTTCAGGAGTATTTGCTATTTCTAAACCAATGTAAAGGGGTTTGTTGGACTGAAAAAAACTTTGGGACACATGTTTTATCTGCACAGTTGGTCTAACAGGTTTTGATGTAGCTTTTTTTATTGCTCCATTTACAACAGCTGTTTGAATTTTACCCAATGGAACTTGTTCATTTTTAAGACGATACTTTAGATCAGCAATATCCTCATCAAATGATGGAATACGATCAATCCAATGTCCTCTTGGACCATACGATATATTGCTTTTATAAACAGTTTTTGCACGCTCAGCCATTTCAGACCAAACATTGCGACCTCCTTCATAAAGTCCAATAGATTTTTCGGCAGCATTACGCTCACCGGATTCAATATAAATTTTCCAGAGAACCGCACTGCGCATTTTTGCAGCGAAAAACTGAGCCATACCAATCAGTATCAACACATCTTCTTCTATGCGTCTGAAATTAGGATTGCTTGCTTCAGCGCCAAGAAGATTATTAGCTTCTATGATGTTTACAGAAGCTGTTTCAGCTATATCCTCAAGCCATTGTGCAACTTCAATAGGCGTATACTTTCCCGTATTCTTTCCATTAATTAAAGTTTCTCCACATTCATTTGGTGATTGAAAGAGTTGTGGATCCATCGGACTGATACTTCCAAAAGTTTTAGGTTTCTGCGTGTCATAAGGCCAATCACTTTCTTTTGCAATAAAAGAATTGGTATATATTTCAGGTAAATAAACTGCACAATTAGCCGAAACACCATGCGCAAGATAAAAGAGGGGAAGGACCTGTGTTACTTGAGCAAGCGCATTTTCAACAGGAAGTGCTGCAGACCCAAACTCATTTGTTAATGCTCTACGCCAAACTCCTGGTTTGGTGTCAGGATTAAATAACATTCTCCCCCAAAGGCGAAAGAAGTAGTTATATTTTTCAAAATCATATTGGGGTTTAAGTGACGTGTCAACATAGCCACATCTACCTCCTGCTACACCTGTGCCTCTACGACCTTTAAAATGTAGTGGCTCGCAAATTTCAAATCCAGCTGCTCCACAAAAATTCGCAGTTCGTCCATACCCTGCAAAAAGTTCAGGGTCTCCGCTTAAAAGGAACCGTTGTGTTCCTGGCCACACTCTATATAGTACATCCCAAGTTCTGTTTTCAGAAAGCATATCGGCATAACCGTAACGGGTAAACTTCCTATTTCCATCAAGCAGTCCTTCGCCTTTATCTACCAACTTATCTACTTCCAGCATTTCAAATTCCCTTATGGAAGACTGATGATACGGTAACCCTAAATGCTCGCCACAAAATTTAGGACTTACCACTACAGGTTGTTTGGTGGCAAGAGCGGCATACAATGTTGCCTCTTCCATATTTTTGGCGTGCATATCTATCTCAACTTTTCTGCCACAATTAGCTACCGCACTAAACTGTGTTTCCCAAAAACTTCCAGTACCTAATGACACACCACTTTCTTCATGCACCCGAAATGTAAGACCGCGTATTTGAGGTACTTCCTTTAGTATCGCTGCCAAGGCATCGCGACAATAATCTGCATGGTTTGTATCTGTTAAACCATCTGTTTTATAAGTAGCGTCTGGGCTGTGTTTTTTAGGATTTTCATCTTGATCCCAATTATAGGCAAGTGTCCATAATCCAAATTGAAATTGAATACCTCGCTTTGCAGTTTCAGTTCCAATGAATTTAAGTATTTCTAGATTTTGTGTTCGTTCTTCATTTGAAAGTCCTCTTACGGTAACTTGATAATCAGGGAGATTTACAAAAAAAGGATAAGGAAAAACCATATAACCATCTGTAACACCTTGAACGCTATTATATGCCATACCTGTTGAAAAGTTCAAACGATTGATGCGTGAATAGACCAGTGTATCAAGATATGCAGCCCAATATTCTTTATCATAAAACCAGACTTTGTCTTCTATTTCAGAAGAAAAACCTTTTAAAATACTTCGCGTTCTGCTAGCTGGTCTTTCTATTACTGGTGCTGAGAATTCCAGTGCCTCTTTATCTGTTTTTAGACAATTCACTCTATCTGCCAATTCTGTTAGCGCATACACCAAACCAACTTCATCTGTTCCGGCAACCAACAAAACATTACGATTATTCATTTGAGTTTGCAGAATGCAAAGCGATTCAGCTTCGGTAGGAACTGATATATTTTCTTTACTTAAAATGCTTTTTGCTTGGCTGGCGTTCATGCCACTTACCAAAATACAAAAGCCATCAACCTCCTCAAGCGTATGCATGACATTAACACGCACACCTTGCTTTTCTAATGCTGCTTTCAACTCGCCAACTGCCCAATTTGAAGGTGTACTATTGGCACTGAAATCCTCAAGGAAAATTACTATAGAAATACTTTCTTTTTTTTGATTGGTTGAAGAAAGACAACTAGATACTAGTATACTTCCTAGTGTGGCTAAGGAAGTTGTTTTTATGAATTTTCTACGGTTGATTAATCCCATCATTATTGTTTTATATTGAGATAGATTCGAGAACTTCTTTTTGGAACAAATTGAGTTTAATCTTTTCAGATTTTACTGGCAGAACTACTTTTTGATTCTTATACTTTGATAATATTTTTTCAATTTCAAGTACCTCAACATCGAATCTTTTTAATTCTTTGATATTGTCTGTTGCAAATTCCACCTGACTTATTCACGAATCCCGAAAGATTTCTTAATCTTATGAAAGTATAGGTTTTAAAGAACGGATCTATCCTGTACCATACTGCTTAAGCCATTATAGACACATTATCAATCGGCTGATAAGCGAAAGCGTTTAAGAAATATATTTAATCATTTTTTGAACTAACATTTCATCTATTAGCATTGAAAGCAAGAATGAAATTTGAGTAACTTATTTTTACTCAACCAAAATGACTACACGTTTATAGCTGACCAGTGATACTTCAGGATGTTTGTCACTCAGTTCCAAAATAAGATGCAATTCTTTTCCACTAGCATCTTCGGGTATTTTAAACTGAACTTTTGAAGGGTTGATGTATTTAAGTTCAATTTGTTTTAGATACGGTTTAGCACCAGCTTCTTTGTAAAACCACCAGTTAAAAGATAATTCGTCTTGGTCAGGATCGGTTGAAGCAGAAGCATCCAGCTTTATTATTTTTCCTGGTTTGCTTTTTAGTTTTAAAGTTTGATTGGATTGGTCTCCATTAAGTACAACAATAGGATGGTGATTTGCTTCTTCATACGGCTTGGTGCACCAATCCATTCTCGCTCTAAAGTCATTCCACATGGCTTGGCGCCAACGCCAAACAGGTGTATAAATATCATGGTACACAGTGCTATCATCCGGGTTGACCCAAGTGTCAAAAAGTTGTTGATCTTCAGTGTACATTTTATAGGGTTCAAATAGCTTTTCATCTGGATGGACAATCTCAAAAGCAGACGGAACGTTTAATGATTTTTCAACTTGAAAACGACCGCCCCAACCTCCCCAAGAAGGATCGGACATGTTGGAGAGTCCCGGATTGCAAAACGCCAGTATGGGAATGATACCACCGCCTTCAATAAAATGGGTTGTTTCCCCAACCTTTCTGTGTTGATATACCATACCAAGTGGACCATGCCAAAATCGGACGTGCTCATCGGCCCAGGCATCCTGACCTAAAGGAGTATAAGGAAATGGCTTCCATGTGTAAGGTCCTAAATTGGAATTGGTCGGACCTCCATACGCTTTATTTTGGCCAGTGCTTCTTATCCAAAAAATATCAGGGAATTCGTGGCAAATCCAAGCACCCGCATCATCTTGTCCTGCATTATCATATACAAGAAGCTTGCTTATAAAAGCTTTCAATTCTTCTTTTGTATGGTTTTCCTTATAGTCAACTAATGCTTGTGCCAACGTATTGGCTCCTGCATTGATCACGATATTAAGCCTTCTGGGATCTGCTTTTTCAACTGCATTGATAATCCATTGCGATCCGGCAGTGGAATTGCCAACCATAACATCGGCCATGCCATTGCCCGCTTGACCATTTTTTACAATGCTATGCAAATACTTTGGAGTAGGCCAATCCTTATCATGCAAAAGAAGATTAGCATAAACTTTTTCGTAGCCATCTATAAGATGATGGAATAAATAAGGCCTTAAATCTTTTACTTTAGCTGGTGGGTCTGGACGAAAAAAACGTCCTGTTTGCGTTATCAAACCTTCCAATTCCATTTCGTTTGATGTTGTCAGCATATGGACAATCTGTTGCTCGTCATCCGGGTCATGTCCCATATCTGCCAAAATAATTACACGCTCTTTCATTGATTGTGAAAAGCACAACTTCACCAAAAAACAAATGGATATTATTAAAAGGATTTTTATTTTACGCATACCTTTA
>JBGTGG010000064.1:0-35460 GCA_041746855.1 Cyclobacteriaceae bacterium
GAGCGCAGTGCAAATTTGTAGTTTGGTTTTCTTAATTTCGTTCGGTCACGTGGGACAGGACGCAGCTTCGTAAACCCAGCCACGTTTCATACACAGACGTTAGTGGCAAGGCGGACAGCACAGAACAACGACTTCAGCACCACGACAAATTTCGTTTCCAAAGAAAACTACTCCATGACTTTTTCACCGCGACAAATTAGCTGTGCGCGAAGCGCGAATTTTTTTGCGGTTTGACAAAAGGAATTTAAGAAAATCGATTCTGACAAAATTTTAAAATTCAACAATTGAACAATGAACTTCTCCGTGGATAATGTTGGACTTGACTTTACAACTTCGACATTGTAGACGCTGGACAGTTTCGTCTGACCTTTTTACATTGGGCGACATTGGCTTCGTGGATACTTTCGACTTTCATTACGACCGGAGAACTTTTATACAACGGTCGACAAAACCGACCAGCCACTAACAATAGCTATGTCAAATGGCGGGCGAAAGTGTTGATGAAAATATATATCTTGCCATTACGTTTGGTTACCGTGGACAGAAACGTTTTCAAAACCGCCACTGGTCATAGCCGAGCGTTGTGGCCAATTGAAATTCGGTTTCCGCGGACTGTTTTCACTTTGCAATTTAACTTCTTTCCCACGCACACACTTTCGGTTTGACTTGGATGAAAATTGAAACTTCTTCGCTCCGTGGATAATTTGGACTTGACTTTTTCCGTGGACTTTTTCGACCTTGACTTTTAAAATTTACGCACGCAGATACTTTCGGGCGGGCTGAAGAAAAAAATGAATCTGGATTATTTTACATGAACTTCTTCGTGGAGTGTTTGGACTGGACTTTTTCCCGTGGACTGTTTCGACCTCGACAAATAACTTTTTCGTACGCGGATACTTTTTGGTCGACCATCAATTTTCATTTACAGCCTATCGACTTTGTGGATTCCTTGGATTGGAATTTTTCACGTGGACTGTTTCGACAGATCTAACAACTTTTTTCGGTCGACAATTTATTCTAATGGAGCCCGGTTGACTTCGTAAATAACTTTCGGGTCGACTCGGTCGACAAATAAACATACGGACGAAATCAACAGGCCACAACAATAGCTATGGCAAATGGCGGGCGAATGTGTTGTAGAAAATATCTATCTTGCTAGTACGTTCGGTTACGGTGGACAGAAACGTTTTCAAAAACCGCCACTTGCCATAGCCGAGCGTTATAGCCAATGGTAGGACGTGCACCTAAAAGAAGCAATTGTAGACGATGGACAGTATTAAATTAAACGACATATTACGACTTGACAATCTTAACAATGTAAAGATTCGTTTCAATTTAATGTTTGCTCAAAACTGGAATCCAATAGAACTTTTTAAGAATGGCGACATTTCCACTATGCTTGCCGGACAATATTGGAACTACAATAAGAACAAATCATATAAAGCAGGACAAGTAACTGTTGGACTTGTTAAGATAAAACAGAATGAAGATTTTTGGTTACTGTTTCATATTGGCAGAGTAACAAAAGACTTAAATATACTGAATGGTGTTGGTTACGAGTATGAAGACTTGCCTGATTATGAAAAATATGTTGGACGTTTAATCGTTAAATTTAAGAACAAAGCGCAGACAATGATTCGTAATTCAGAATCTGTAATAGATGACTGTTATGTATCTCAAATTTTACCTGACACATTTGACAATGACTTATTTCCTGGCTATGAAAAGGTAAATATTTCTTGGGACGCGTTAAAAAGAGTAATCGAAAAGGACAATTGGAAAACAGCACTTGAAAACCAGAAAGGTGTTTACCTAATGACCGACATTTCAAATGGAAAAATGTATGTTGGTTCTGCATATGGTGAGAATATGATATTAGGACGTTGGAGAGCATATGTATACACCGGACACGGTGGAAACATTGGACTTAGAGCTTTGGCGTTTGACCATATAAAGCAAAATTTCAAATACTCAATTCTCGACATTTACAAATCAACTACTGACGACCAAATTATTATTAACAGAGAGAGTTGGTGGAAAGAAGTTTTACAAAGCAGAAAATTTGGATATAATGAAAATTGACGAACGAGAAAGAACCACTGGCTATAACAAAGTGTATAAAACATGGCTGGGGTTTAATATAAATTTGTAGTTTAGTTTATAAATTACGTTTGGTCACGTGGGACAGGACAGCGCTTCGAAAACCCAGCCACGTTTCATACACAAACGTTGTAGGCAATTTATTCAAGCATTTGACAAACCGAAAAGTGTTGAAAATAATAGTTACAAATTACCCGAAAGAGATAAAATATTTCATAATGAATCACTCTTTCATTTTCTTGATTCTCCTTCTAATCTCTTGCGGAAACAAGACAAGTAAAAGTGTTGATGGCATAAGTATATGTGCAAATCCGATTACTGGAAATAGCTGTATAGAAATCCTCCATGACAGGATCTATTACTCAAACAAGGCGGAATTTGATGATTCAATCCAAAATTTTGAGAGCACAAATGTTTCACGAATAAATCAACCTAAATTTAATGAGATAATAAAGTTGGTTTTATCAAGCGATTTGATGAATGGACAAGTAGGAGAAGATTATATAGGAGAAAAAAGGTACTGCATAAGAATTGATTATTCTGATGGGACACGACAAGATTTCGAAAAAGTCAGTTTGACAAGTAAAGACTACAGAGTTTTCGAAGATATTATGGCCTATACCGACCGGACTTCTTACGTTGACTTCGAATATAAAATTAAGACTGTGGACTGTGCTTTATTCAGAGTTCCGGAAGAAATTCAACAACCGATGAAAATTTCAGTTCCAGAAGACTCAATTATAAAAAAGTGAAACTGCCTACAACAATGTGCATAATCAATGGCGGGGCTTCAGAGTTTATTCGTATTTTAGTTTTCAAATACGCTTCGGTGTCGTGGGACAAAAACTGAGTAGGTCGGTCTTGACATTTCGCTTCGCTGCATTTTCAAGCCCTCCCATACCCCGCCACAGCTTATGCACTGGCGTTATGCTCAATGTCGCCCGAACAGTGAACCAATCCTAAAAAAACTTAGTTACGGTATTTTGACAAGGTTATCCAATTAGGTAACTTTGCATAATGGACAACAAACCCGGTTTGGCGAGAGAGATAATCGTTTATGGAGACGAATTTTGGGAATTTTACAGTAAACAGACCCAAAAAGTAAAACTTAAGATCGACTGGACAATTGGTGTTGTGAAGGACCTAGAAAGAGTTCCTGAACAATACTTAAAGCATATTGAGGGGACAGACCTGTATGAAATTCGGGTAATTCTAGGCAGTAACATTTTTAGGATATTCTGTTTTTTTGATAAGGGAAAGTTAGTTGTTCTGCTGAATGGATTTCAGAAGAAAACACAGAAGACGCCTAAGAGAGAAATAGAAAAGGCTCTAAATTTAAAAAGACAGTATTATGAAGACCAAGAAAAATAAAGTAGTAAAATTTGAAGACCACCTTGACAAACAATATGGCAAACGTGGGACAGCAAAGCGGGAGAAGTATGAGCAGGGCTTCGAGGCTTTCAAACTTGGGGTAATGCTTCAAGAATTTAGGAAGCAGAAAAATATGACCCAAGAACAACTTGCGGAAAAATGTGGAACAACCAAGACATACATTTCAAGAATTGAGAATGACGCTAGTGACATTCGACTATCTACACTGTTGAGAATAATAAGAGAGGGTCTCGGTGGACAAATTAATATCTCAATAACAGATTGAGTATGCGACACTGAGCATAACAATGGTAGCTGTTGCACAACTTCTCTGAAAAAAAATCAAGACCTGATATTGACCTCCCCAAAATCATTTGTGCATAACCCTGCCTCAGCGCTGATTTTTCATTTTCCTTGCCATGATTGCCACGCTAGCGGTGGAAAAAATAAAAATCCTATTGCATCAAAAAAACTTGCGGCATTTTGCCTTAGCTGCACGCTGTTGGCCATCGGCTTGGTGGGCTTGAACTTCATCATCTTCTCCTCCAAGCTCCTGTATCCCGCAGACCGAATCCAACAAACCAAATCAATACTCAATGGTTTGCTGCCCGACATAACCAGAGAAAACAACACGCAATGGCTAGTATAAAATGCTTTAAATTCTTAACGTTGTGCATCCACAAAAGGCACTCCTACATTTAACAACCCAGAGAGATTGGAGACATTTAAAGAATGAAATTGGATTTGAAAATGCTGTATAGAATTGCGCTCTGGACAAGTGTCCTTGGCGTAATCGCCTTTATATCCGACTTCGGCTTTTCGCAAAGTGTACTTTCGCAAAAAATATTGTCCGGGTTTTATTTCATTGTACTCGGAGTAGGCATCATTTCAACATTTGCACGATACATTGAAAACTTTGGGCTTATTAAGCGAAAAGTTTTTGTTTTTGATTTCTTGTCGATCTGTTTCACATTTTGGATATTCTATATGTATCTGTTTGTCGGGGTACCTTTTGAAACCGATCTGATACTAGAAAATCCAATCTGGTTGCGAATTGCAGTACTCTTCACTTTTATACGTGAATTTTCAGAAATCAGGTTTAGTTACAAACGAACACTTCTTAACCCTGCCCAACTTTTCGTCATAAGTTTTTTGATGATCATTCTATTTGGAACCTTTCTCCTTATGCTTCCCAAAGCAACCCATGAAGGGTTATCATTCATTAATGCTTTGTTCACTGCTACCAGTGCCGTCTGTGTTACCGGTTTGATTGTGGTAGATACCGGTAGCTATTTTACTGAGTTCGGTCAAATTATTATTATGGCGCTTATTCAAGTTGGCGGCTTGGGGATACTAACCTTTGCCAGTTATTTCAGTTATTTTTTTAAAGGTGGTTCTACCTATGAAAACCAGCTTGCCCTGAGTGACATGACCAGTTCCAAGAAACTGGGCGAAGTATTTTCAACACTCAAATATATTATACTCATTACGTTCAGTATCGAGTTTGTTTCTGGCGTTCTCATTTATAGCAGTCTGGAAGCAAAGAACTTTCAATCCCAGTATGATCAGATTTTCTTTTCCGTCTTTCATGCTATATCAGCCTTTTGCAATGCAGGTTTTTCAACTTTATCCAACAGTTTGTATGAAGATGATTTTAAATACAATTACTTTCTACAGATAACCATCATTCTAACGTTCGTGTTGGGCGGCCTGGGCTTCCCCATCGTTGTCAACATCATCAACTACCTGAAATACCGTGTTCGAAAATTGTTTTCATTCGGTATAAAAAGGGTTGCCTATAGGCCGTGGGTATTTAATCTCAACAGCCGGATAACCTTAATTACAACGCTTTCGATCACCGCAATCGCATTTATCGCATTCTATGCATTGGAATACAATAACACATTATCGGAACACCATGGTTTTGGAAAAGTAGTGACTGCACTTTTCGGTGCAACCACACCGCGCACAGCAGGGTTTAACACAATCGATACATCTGCAATGCTTTTCCCAACCACGATGATGGTTTTTCTTCTTATGTGGATAGGTGCATCGCCCGCTTCAACGGGAGGTGGAATTAAAACCAGTACCTTTGCGATTGCCACACTTAATATTCTGAGCCTTGCGAAAGGAAAAACAAGAATTGAAGTTTTCAGAAGGGAGATCGCAGACATTTCGGTAAGACGATCTTTTGCAATCATTTCACTTTCCCTTATTGTCATTGGGTTCGGTATCATGTTGATCTCGGTTTTTGATGGTGATAAAGACCTGATGGACATTGGCTTTGAATGCTTTTCTGCCTACAGCACAGTGGGATTGAGCTTGGGAATAACAGCATCACTCTCCACCATGAGCAAGCTTATTATCATTGTTATCATGTTTGTAGGAAGGGTAAGTATGCTCACTATTGTTATTGCAATCTTCAAGAAGATAAAACATAAAAACTATCGTTATCCGACCGAAGAAATAACAATTAACTAAAACATTTAAATCATTCACACATGAAATACATTATTATAGGGCTTGGAAATTTTGGCGCTTCACTCGCACAAAAGCTGACCGCCCAGGGCAATGAGGTAATCGGCATTGATACCCGAATGGAAAAGGTAGACTTGTTCAAAGAAAAAATTTCCCACACCATTTGTATGGATGCAACAGACGAGTTTACCGTTTCCGGGCTTCCGCTTGAAGATACGGATGTGGTAATTGTTGCCATTGGCGAAGACCAGGGAGCAAATATTATGACCACTGCAGTATTCAAGAACTTGCAGGTAAAAAGGCTGATTAGCCGGGCGATCAATCCGCTTCATGAAAAAGTTTTGGAAGCTATTGGTGTTGATGAGATTGTACATCCGGAAGAAGAAACAGCAGAGCGGTGGGCAAAAAAGCTTTGCATAAAAAATGTTGTCGATTCCTTTGAGCTAAATGAACACTTCAGCATTGTAGAAGCCAATGTGCCAGCAGAATATGTAGGGAAAACCGTCCGTGACATAGGGTTTAGAAGAAAATTTAACCTACTGGTGCTCACCATCATGAAAAAATCTGAGGTAAAAAGTTTGCTTGGCAAGAGCCGCACCGAAATAAATATTCAAGGCATTGCAACACCAGACCAACTACTTGAAGAATCGGATGTCTTAGTACTATATGGTTCGAATAAAGACATACAGGAATTCCTAAAGCAAAAAGGAAATTAATAATTACCCGGCAGCATGCTGTAGAAAGGGCTAAATGCAGATCGTGTATTTTGTAGCGCTATGAAAAAAAGTTAACTTCGCCCCGTGATTGGCATGATCAGAAATTTTGCGTTTACAAAAATCCTATGGGGATTAATGGGATTCTACCTGCTCAACATCAGTGTTGATGCGGCAGATGCAAATGCTGATCATCTCCCGGAGGATCTGTCAATCAATGACCAGGAAAGCATTATTGAAATTGTAATTGAGCAAATTCTAGGCTTTGAAGACGCCATTGAAGAGTATGACGACCATGACCCGGAAGACCACAACAAAAAGTCGAACGTTAAAGTAGATATTTTCTCACAGCATGCTCTCCATTCGCCAATCAAAGAACCTTTCTTCAAAAGAAAGAAAAATAAATATCCCGACTACATTACTTCGTTAGCTAGCGGTTTTAAAAGCCCCGAAACTACTCCCCCCGAAATTTGATTTGTTTTTTTAACCATGACCAATTCCTATACCCAACAGGCATAGGATTTTCTTGTTATCCTAACAAATTAAAAAATGAACATCAGAAAAAAAATAATACCAATCGTTACACTGGTATTGGTATCATCAACTTATGCAGCTGCCCAAATTACCAATTCCGAAAAAGACAGTTTGTACATTCAGGAAATAGAAGAGCATAAAGAGCCCTATAAAGTTTTACATGCCGAACCACTTTACATTGACCTCATACGCGACCTTGGTGCAAGGAAAGGCGAAAAAGAATGGAACCTGGGGCTCGGGCTCACTGACAATTTAAAGTTTGATTCGTATGAAGCCCTTTTGGAATACGAATGGGCACCTCTCGACCGGTTGGGATTGGAAGTAGAATTGCCTTTTACTTTTTACTCACCTGTGAACGGAACCGAGAGGGACTCCATTCCTTCCAACCTCTTGAACAGTGTAAAAGTTGCAGCGCAATGGTCATTTTTTGTAAGTGAAGCATGGGCTACTTCCATGGCCCTCGGATATATCAATGAATTTGTGCTCTCAGATTTTAGAAATTTTGGAAGCCCGCTACTCAAAGGCAATGTGTACAATCCCTTTTTTATAATAGCAAAACGGTGGGGAACCAATTATCACTCATTGATTTATACAGGCCCCATGATTGAACAGGACTTTAAAACAAAAAAAGTCCATGGAGCTTACGACATCAATGCAAGTGCGCATTATATGATTTCCGGTACAAGGAATTTTATTGGTGTTGAGTTCAATATGACATTTGCCAACAATGACTTTGATATGACCATGCGTCCACAGATGCGGTTGGAAATTACGAACAATTTATTGATTGGAATAGTAGGAGGAATCCCCATTAGCAGGGAAAATGAAAGATTGAGTTCATTTGTTAGGTTGATTTGGGAACCCGAGCACAAGAAGAAAAGATAACTATGATTTTTTGAAAAGTGTCAACAAGTTATTCCCTTACGCTTCAATCTTTTCCAATCGTTTTAACAGTGGGGGGTGACTATAATGGAAGAATACATATAACGGGTGCGGATACAAATTGCTCAAGCTATCAACGGAAAGTTTTTTCAGTGCTCCACTAAGTGCATTTCCGTTATAGTTGTCTTTTGCGTAGGCATCCGCTTCAAATTCATTTTTACGACTGAGCATGCTCATTAGCAACCCGGTAATGCCCGAGATGGGTGAAAAGAGGATCGTAAAAGCGATCAGGTTTAAATGAATAGCTTGCACCGTTCCACCCAACGCCAGTGAAACATTCTCATTGAATATCATCAGCGACAGGACATACAATGTGAATACAATCTGAACAACCGACAATACATATCCCCAAATGATGTGTCTCTTTTTAAAGTGACCAACTTCATGCGCCAACACGGCCACCAACTCCTCGGTGGTATGATTGGCGATCAAGGTATCGTACAATACAATTTTCTTTTTCTTGCCAATACCAGAGAAAAAGGCATTTGCTTTTTTGGAGCGCTTCGATCCATCCAATACAAAAATATTATCCAGCGGGAAATTGATCTTTCTAGCAAAAACTTCAATCGCAGTTTTTAGGTCGCCTTCTTCCAACGGGGTAAGTTTGTTGAAAAGTGGTAGGATCAAAGAGGTGTAAAACATATTGATGAACAACACAAAAGCTGCCGCGATCAATGAAAACCAAATCCAGAAATCGCTCCCGATGGATTGTACCAGATAAATCAACAACGCGAGAAGTCCACCGCCAATGATGGCTCCCAACAAGTAGCCTTTTACTTTGTCAAGCACAAAAGTTTTTACAGTGGTTTTATTGAATCCATATTTTTCTTCAATCACAAACGTGGCATACCACTGAAAAGGCAGGGAAATAATATCCGAAGCAATCATGATAATGCCAAAAAAAGCCAGCGACAACAAAATTGGATTTTCGACAATCGGGCGGAGTAATGAATCAAGCCAACCAAATCCACCAAAGAACAGCATCGCGAACGAAATCGCAAAACTAAATCCAGAAGAGAAAAATGAAAAACGGGTTTGCTCCCGATGGTAATCCAAGGATTTCAAATACTTGTCGTGATCATAGAAGCCGGCAACCTCCGCTGGTATTTCCCTTTTTTGAGCTTTCAAATTGAGGTAGTCCAGCACCTCCCCAAAAATATAACTGACCGATACAATGATTAAAATTAGGGTGAGGATGGTTTCGGGAGTGAGCGACATGCGTTTGGTTTATTATCTTTGCAGCAATTTACTACTGTTATGCGATTAAGAAAGGAAATTTCAAAATGGAGTTTTAAAACATTCCTAAGATGGTTCGGTGGATTGTTTCTGTTTCTAAATGTATTTTTTGCACTGGCTGGCTATGTTGATTACAAAGACCCTTTCAACAATCGGGATTTTTTATATCGCTGGCTGACGATGGGGGTTTTTTATCCGCTCCTTCTCAGCGCTATCACAACAACGTCTTCCAGAAGTCTCACCATTACGCTGGATGATTTTCAAACCATTCCCGACTTTCGTAAAAAGTTATTATCCATTGCAACCGATGGATTTGCCATCATCAAAGATGAGCCTACCCTCACCGAACTAAAACCCACTTCCTGGTTTTATAAGACGCTCTATTTCTGGACCCGCTCAGAAAATGTTACCATCCGATGGACGGATGATGAAGTTGTGATCGATGGCTCCCAACGTAAAGTATCAACGATTGAAGACTCCCTTACGTGGAACAAAATGTTTAAAGCCTAGCCATGCAAATTTCCATCAATACGCCTGCCCTTTTGTTTCCGGCCATTACGTTGTTAATGTTGGCGTATACCAATCGGTTTCTGGCATTGGCCACACTCATTCGCAACCTGAGTACAAAGTGGAAACAAATTCCGGAAGATCGTACCGTTATCCGGGAACAAATCAAAAATTTAAAAAGGCGCTTGATCCTCATCAAACAAATGCAGGCCTCGGGAATATTAAGTTTTTTCGTGTGTGTATTGAGTATGTTATTTATCTATCTGGAACACGAGGTATGGGCAGTATTTGCTTTTGGAGTAAGCTTACTGCTTTTGTTGTTGTCGCTTGCACTTTCGTTGAATGAAATTTTTATTTCCACACGGGCACTGGAAATTGAGTTAAAGGGAATGGCGGAGTAACTACTTGCCTACTCATGCATGTCCCTTTTCTTAATCATCCCTCCTTTTATATCGTTCACACTATTCTCGACAACAAAAGCATTCTCATCAATTTTCGCGATTTCGGTTTTTAGTTTCTGCAATTCCAATCGGGTGATCACGGTATACAAGATGTCATACTCCCGTTCATGATGTCCCGATTTTCCATATCCTCCCTTTCCTTTAATAACCGTTACCCCTCTTCCCATATGATTAACAATGGCATGCTTTATTTCATCACTTTTTAAGGAAATAATCATCACACTGGTGTATTCTTCAATACCATGCACCACAAAGTCAACAGTTTTTGAAGCCACCAGGTAGGTAAGGATAGCATACAATGCAGTTTCCATGTTGATCAAATAGGCAGCAACACCAAATATTAAAATGTTCAACACAAGAATAATATCGCCAACCGTCAATGTTGTTTTCCGGCTTGTATAGATTGCCAATACTTCCGTGCCGTCAATCACACTGCCGCCCCGTATCGACAATCCAATTCCAAGCCCAAGAAAAAATCCACCAAAAAAGGCGATCAATAATTTATCGGTGGTAATTACCGGATATTGAACGAATGCCAAAACAATCGCGAGGCCTATGATGGCAACCAACGTCCGGAAAGCAAACTTGGGTGAAATCTGTAAATACCCAATGATAATAAAGGGGATATTGATCAACACAACCAGGTACGCAAGATCAATATCAGTAAGCAAATTCGTCAATAACGAAATCCCCATTACCCCACCATCCAAAAATTTATTGGGAAGCAAAAATCCTTTCAATCCAAAACCCGCAGAGAATACACCAAGGAAAATAAAAAATCCACTTTTTATACCACGCTCAATGTTGATCCTTCTTATACGAAGGGCTTTTAATTGATTGAGGCGCTGACGAGTGGACATACCCGAAGATAATAAAAAAACAAAAAGGACAACCCTTTCGGATTGCCCCACAACCAAACTTAATCACAAAAAAAAATTATTTCTTTTCCAGCCCCGGTTCACGCGACAAAAATTCTTCATACAATCTTGTTTGCCTACTGGTCATTGGAATTTGCCAACCATTGATAAAAACCTGAACAATATTGGTTTTTGTTTCAAAGGGATCGCCATCGCAAATAAATAAGTTGGCAGTTTTTCCAACTTCAATAGAACCCAGTTGATCGGCTACACCAAAAATTTCGGCTGGCACAATGGTCACGGCTTTCAATGCTTCTTCTTTTCCCATACCGAATGCTGCGGCAAAGCCAGCATTATACGGAAGGTTTCGAACGTTCTCGGCTTGTTGTGTTTGAATAGCAACTTTCACTCCTGCTTTCTGCATCAATCCTGGATTGGTGTAAGCTTTATCGTAACGATCGTAATCGCGCGAAGGTAAACTCAACACGGGCCCAACAATCACTGGTATTTTTGCTTTGGTGATTTCATCGGCAACACGCCATCCTTCAGCAACGCCCGTAAGCACTACTTTTTTTATTTCCTTTTCCTTCACCCACTTCAATGCCGCCTGGATATCTTTTGAAGCATTGACTTCTATCATCAACATCTTTTCGCCACGCACCACCGGTAGCAACGCATCCATTTCCGGATAATATCCGAGTCCTTTTCCTTTTGTTGCAGAATCCAGTTTATGATATTGAACCGCTTTATCCCAAACATCATTGAGTGTTTCCAATGCTTTCTCTGATGCTTTCTTTATTTCATCCTCAGACCTTCGATCATAAAAACCCCTTCTCCCCGTGTTCGGGAAAGCCAACACCACGCCTTCAAAACCTGCATACATCTGATCGGGCGTATATCCATATAAATTTATCAATGCGGCTGTTCCCGCTAAAAGTCTTCCATCAGGTTTTGTGATTACGGTAGTAACACCGCTCACGCGCGTAACCGGTATCAATATTGAGTTCGGGTTAACAGCTGTCAGGGCTTTCATCTGTGGCACAATATCACCGGTTTCATTATGGTCTTGTGTCCGCGGGTCAGATCCCACTTCCGACAAACCAATTTGTGTTCCGCTGTCGATCATGCCCGGATAAATCCACGCGCCTTTGCAATCAATGATGGTAGCTCCCGCAGGTGCTTGAACATTGGTTCCCACTGCGGTTATCTTTCCATTGGTGATCACCACTGTGCCGTTGCTGATTTTTCCTTTCGTTACCGTTTCAATATTGGCATTCGTCAACGCGAAGGTTCCGTATTTGCCTTTCAGGTCTTGTGCATCCAGGTGCAGTACAAAAACGCAAAGCAATGCAACAATCAATCCTGCTAAACTATATAGTTTTCTTTCCATGATTCCTTCTTACTTAAGGTCAAATAATTTCATTCCCATCACCAATGCTTCTTCCATACAATGGTCATGTTGCTCATGGTGGTAAAACGTACCAACATCTATGGTTTGCCGTGGGTCAATGTAAATGCGTTGATCGTCCGCATCTTTTTCACGATCAAATTCTATCACCCCATCCACAAGCGTATACAATGGGATCGCATACACCGACAAAGGATGTGCACTAAAAATGGCAACATCGGCTTCCTTTCCAACTTCCAATGATCCAACACGGCTATCAATTCCCAATTGCTTTGCAGGGTTTATGGTAATCAATGCCAATGCCTCTTCATCTGTAAGGCCACCATACTTCTGTGTCTTTGCTGCTTCATGATATAAATGGCGGATCAATTCTGCATCATCAGAATTAATAGACGTGTTAACGCCATTCCTGGTAAGGATTGCTGCGTTATAGGCTGTCGAATAATACACTTCGAATTTGTATGCCCACCAATCGGCAAACACGGAAACCATCGCGCCCGCAGCGGCCAATTCGGGAGCTACTTTAAATCCTTCATTCACATGTTGAAATACCAAACGCGTGATCCCAAAATCTTTGCACACTTTCAACAACATATAAATTTCATCTGCACGGTACGAGTGGCAATGCACAATAATATTTCCTTTCAGAATATCTGCCAATGTTTCCAACCGAAGATCGTACGCGGGTGGCGCACCTCTAAATCCTTTGGCCGTCTTGGCTTTGTTATACGCATCCCACTCTGCCATATACTCTTTCGCTTTCGAAAACGATTCACGAAGTACAAACTCAACCCCCATTCGTGTGCTGGGTACCAATCCATTACCACCATGGTTACGCGTAGGGTTTTCACCCAAGGCAAACTTGATCGTCCGTGGTGCGCCTTGCATTACCAAATTATCCGCATTGACAGTTCCGTAGCGATGTTTAATCGTTTCGCATTGTCCACCGATCACATTTGCCGAACCATGCATCGCATGCGATATCGTAACTCCCCCCGCCAATGCGCGGTAAATCCCAACATCCAGCGGATCCAACGCATCGCCCGTAAACACTTCTGCTGTTACCGGACGCGTACCTTCATTCACAACATCGATTGCAAGATGTGAATGCGCATCAATGATTCCCGGCATTACAAATTTTCCGCTTGCATCAATTTCTGTATATCCTTTTGGCAAGGCAATACCTTTTCCGATTTTATCAATCTTTCCATCCTTGATGAGTAAATCCGTATTTTCAAGTGTTCCTTTTGTAACGGTGAGCACCGTTCCGTTTTTGATCAGAACATTTCCTTTCTCTTGTGCATGTACGGAAAAGAAAGACGTAAGGAATAAGAGTAAAATTATTTTCTTCATGATTATCCTTGCTTAATTTTTTGGGTCTTTCGTTCCTTCCATCGGGAAACTTCCAAACTGCCCGATCGATGCACTGCCTGTAAAAAACCCACCTTCCACAGTGCCTGCACATTCAACTGTCATCGTTTGTCCACTGAACGTTACCGTATAGGTGAAACGCAACTTGTTTCCTTCCAACTCTACAACATCCAACGCAATCTCCCCCGGTAGTCGTCCTCCGGAAATGGTGCCTACATATCGCCCACCTTCCTTCTTGAAAATTACTTTTCCTTCCGTATCACCTTGTGGTGTTTCGGTTTTCATTGACCAATTCCCTCCGATATCAACCTTTACATTTGGATCACTCTTTTTTGTTTCTTTCACTTCATACTTCGTTGGCAATCCGTCAACAAATACATACCGTACTTTTGCCTTTTCTGAAAAGTAGGGCTTATCGCTGATCACAATGTTGGCCATCTTACCAGCATCAATCGAACCCATGCGATCAGAAAGCCCAAGTAATTGTGCAGGTGATGTAGTGAGCGCTGCCAATGCCTGGTCTTCTGTTAACCCGGCTTCAATCATGCGTCTCAAATTGGATTGGATGTCTTTGGTTTTTGCACTCAGGGTAGAAAAACCAAATGTCAATCCTGCTTTTTGAAAGGATGCGGCCTGCGCGGTGTACTTGTTAATAAATTCTTCTTTACGTTTTTCCAACGCTTCCTTTTCAGCATTGCTTTTCACAGCGTCTGTCTTTTCATCCTTTTTCTCTTCTTTGATTTTGTCTGGCAGATCTAGACTTAAAAAAACTTTTGCATTGGAAGCTTTAATGTCCGCGATGATATCCCACCCTTCTTTCAAGTCGCCAATAATCAATGAAAAGCCAAGGTCTTTTTTTAATGTCAATACGCGTTGGGTTTCCAAAACTTTTTCAGATTTAAACAAGACGGGTTGCCGGCCTTCGATCACGGGATAAAATGCTTGCAGCACACGATCCGTTGTCGGCCGTTCCAATGCAGAACGATTTGATGCATACACTCCCGCATAGCCATGCGAAAGAGCCGCCTGCCGGTACAGTTGGCGATACTTGGCCATTACACCAATAGTAGTGCTTGGATACATTCGCGAAGCGCCTGTGAGTTGAGAATAGAATGATGAGTTGCTGACCAACACCATTTCATCAGCTGAAGCACCCCCCAATAAAATAATCGCTCCGTTTCCCGGCAACATCTGACCGTGCGGAACCACCTGTGCAGTCGTAAAACCGATAGCCCGTAAATCCTGAATACCTTTATCGCTGGCATTCAAAAAATTCCGAACATCTACCTGCGGTGTAATACCTGCTAAATTATCCGGTGGATTGCTCCGATCTTTCGGGCGTTCACTTTCTTCTTTTGGTTTTGTTACCCCGGTCTGGGACAATCCATCGATAAAACCGGCATAGGCATACATGCTATCCGCTTTAATGATAATTGCATTGGCCGGAATAGCGACATTTTTCCCAACAGAAAGGATGAGGCCATCTTTAATCACAAGGGTTCCCATCGAAACCACTCGTCCGGGTGCTTGTACAATATTAATGTTGGTGATCGCGTAGGTTTTGGAAACCGGTCGTAGTTCGTCTGTATTTTGAGGAAAGGCGGATACGAAAACACAGCAAAGTGCCAGTAGCATTCCTACTTTCGAATTCCTTATAATTCGTGTTGTGGTCATTCGAAAAAGTATAGTTTAGGTTTAGTATTTCTAACTTTCAAGAAAGATACCCCAATTACCACACGATCTTCAGCGCTACTACAGGAGTGGCAATAAAATTTCGTAAGAGGTTTTACTATGGAAAAATAGAGGATATTCCGAAACTCAGCGGTTCACTACAGGTATTCTTCAATTCAATACAAAAGGGTTTGCAGGCCCGCATCCCTACCCGATACTTGTAGCGTAAAAGGAACCAGACAAAGGTTTCAATCAAATTATTCAACACATGAAAAAGCATATCGGATTCCTATTTATCGCCCTCATATTTTCAGTTCAGCTGGTGGCGCAAAATGAAGTGTTTAGTGATAAAGGTTCCACCTCCATCCAATCCAGCGACCGTGGCGTCCATAAGTGGAAGACCTCTCGTGGATCTACCAATTTCAATATTGAGTTTAGGGGCGATATTGAGGTCACCGATGACGATAAAGATATCAAAAGCATTAGCAGCAATGGGTATCTGGAAATCAGTAAAACGGTTTTTGGAAGCAAGCGATCTATCGTAATCGAATCACAGGGCGGTGCTTTAAAGCGAGAATACTATGAGGGCCGTACCAAAATGGATTGGGAACCGAACGGCAAAAACTGGCTCGGTGAAATCCTACCGGAAATTGTGCGCAATACCACGCTTGCCGCAGAAAGCAGGGTAAATCGCATTTACCAACGAGGAGGGGCAAAGGCCGTCATCAGTGAAATAAATATAATAGAAAGTGACTATGTGCGGGCACGTTACGGAAAACTCTTACTGCAAAAAGACATCAGCAACCAGGATCTTCCCAACGTTATCACCGGACTTTGCAATACGATTAAATCAGATTACTATCTATCCTCTTTATTAAAAGAAAACTTGAAAAAGCTTCTTTCCACCAAAGAGGCCACCGATGCTTTTATCGAAGGAACCAGAAAAATATCGTCTGATTACTACAAATCCACTGTACTTAAAGAAGGCATTGAAATATTTTCAGCATCGCCTGCACAGTTGAAGAGCATCTTAAACTCTGCTGCAACCATTAAATCTGATTACTATCTGGCCACCGTGTTGACTGCACTTTTAGACCAACGAAACGTCAGTGATGAGACACTCGGTGAAATGATCCAAATCAGTAAGAATATCAGCTCTGATTATTACCGCACACAAGTATTGAAAAAGGGATTGGAAAAAGGAGAACTTTCCTCCACATCCATGGATAATCTCGTTTCTGCTTTAGCTGACCTTAATTCCGATTATTATGTTTCCACGGTTTATAAATCCATTAGTAAAAATGACAAACTTAATGCTGCTGTTCAAACCAAATTGATCAAGCAAATTGGAACGATGGGTTCAGATTATTACGCATCCACTGCTTTAAAAAGTCTATTGAAAGAACAAACGTTTACCGATGAGAATTTTGACCTGTTGGTGAATGTAGCCGGATCAATGTCTTCTGATTTATATGCTTCATCGGTTTTGAAAGAAGCCACAAACCAAAAGCGAAGTTCAAAACAATTGATTAGCATATTACAAGCTGCGGGCAACATCAAATCGGATCATTACTTATCTTCCCTGCTAGTAGACCTGGCCGATCAGGTTCGGAACAGTGACGCTTCTGTAAAAGACTCTTACCGTCAAACTGCGAAGCGGATAAAATCTGAAACCTACTACGGTCGGGCAATACGTGCCATTGATTAAAAATAATAAACGCATGGCAATCATTACCACAATAGTTGGTAAATTCGATTGCCATGCGAAAATCAAGAATCATTGAAACGATGCCGCTTTCATCACGGAAACTAGGATTGGTTTTCCTCCTTTCGGGAATTACCGGATGGCTGGTGTTAACATTTTTATATTACAGTGAAACCGGAAATACTCCTTCCGTTTCCAACACCTTTGTTCTTTACGTATGGTGCTTTTTTGGGTCAGCGTTAATCGGTCTGGTTCTTTACCAATTAAACAACTGGCTCAACCGCTATCTTACCTGGAATAATTTTCCGCTCCGATTTATCAGCGGCTACCTGATTCACACCGTGTTTGCAATCGCAGCAGGAATGTTTTTTGTCTATCTCTATACTTTCCTTTCGGGCCCTTTATGGGAAGGCTTTTCCCCTGCCAATAAAGACATCGGCTGGAAATTCAGTATTCTGATGATCGTGATCTTGTTTGTTTATGATGTGGTGTATGCACTGTTATTCTCCTATCAACAATACGAAATTGTTCAAATCGAAAACCTGCAAAATCAGAGGCGCCAACTCGAACTCCAATTTGAAGCACTGAAAAGCCAAATCAGTCCGCACTATTTATTCAATAGCCTGAATACAATTTCCTCGCTCTTGTATAACGATCCACAATCGGCAGAACAATTTATTCGCAGGCTTTCCCAAACCTATGAGTACATCCTTTCCACACAACAGAAAGAATATGTTTCTGTTCGGGAAGAAGTAGAGTTTGTAAAATCGTATTACTATTTGCTGCGCATTCGCTTCCAGCAACTTTTAACATTGGAGATCAACCTGCCCAACAATGTTATGAATACACTCATTCCGCCTCTTACATTGCAAATGCTGGTGGAAAACGCTGTGAAGCATAATGCTATCCAACCAGATCAACCGTTGTTCATTTATATCTCCGCGTTGGATAACACGTATTTAAAAGTCGCGAATACAAAATCCAAAAGCACCATACAGCCGACTTCTTTTAAGGTGGGGTTGGAGAACATCAAACAACGTTATCTTTTCCTCACCCATAAAAAAATAATCGTGACCAACGATGCCCAGTTTATTGTGTCACTTCCGGTGATCAAAGAAATAGCCCAACAAAAAAATACTGCATGAAAAAATATTTTATCCACAGCGCAGTATTCCGGCTTTTGGCACCCTTGATTTTTGGTGTCATTCTCTATCTTTTAATTCTTTTGATCAACAATACGGTTGGTCGTATATATGAAATCCTCAGCAGCGAAGAAATTTATATATGCATTGGCCTTACCTACCTTTCCTTTGAAGGAATGCGCATGATCATTCTCATTTTGAATAAAAAATACAGCACAATCACCTACCAGATTCCTATCCAGATTTTGTTAACAACCTTGCTCTCCCTTGGGGTAGTGTGGGTTTGTCTCTCTGCTTATTTTTCCATCATTATCGGATTTAGCATCAGCAACAAGCAACTGATATTGTTCTTGCTTTTATTTGCGGCCACAAGTTGGCTGTATAACATTCTTTTCTATAGCAACCATTTTTTACAAAAAGAGAATACGGTAAAGCTTGAAACAGAACGACAACAACATCAGGTATTGGAAATGGAAATGAAGGAGTTCACCAAGGAAATCAATCCCGATCTTTTATTCGAAGGATTGGAGAGCTTAATCGGACTCCTATACCAGGATATTGAAAAAGCGGAAGAGCACATTGATAACCTGGCGAGTACGTATCGCTATGTGCTAACCAACCGGAAACAGGAATTGGTAACCCTGGAAAGCGAAGCCCAATCGGTGAAGCCCTTGCTGGCAGTACTGAATGAAAAATTCAATCACAAAATACACTTTGAATTCCCCGCTGTTGACGGACCGATTATGGTGGTGCCCGGTTCGCTGGCCATCATTATTGAATACATGGTACGCAACACGATCATCCCAACGAATGAAAAATTGATTATAAAAGGCTATGCTGAAGATGATGACTACCTTGCTTTTCAATGTCTTCTAAATGAAAAACTTATTCCGCATAAAGATTCCATGCTAGCACTTGAGCGTTTGCAGAAATCATATAAGCGGTTTAGCAACAACCCACTTATCCAGGTAAAAGCCTACAAAGAAAATTTTATTAAATTACCCATTCTCCTGTTGAAGGAAGAGACAGCGCCCATTTCATGAGAGTAGCCATTGTAGAAGACGAAACCCCTGCAGCAGAAAAACTGATCCGCTATTTGCTGAAGTATGATCCGTCCATTCAGATTGTGAACACGCTTACGGGGGTGCAACAAGCTGTTCAATGGCTGCAGCATAACCAGGATTCCATTGACATCATTTTTATGGACATTCAACTTACCGATGGCAAAAGCTTTGAAATCTTCAATGAAGTTGAAATCAACAAACCCGTGATTTTTACCACTGCTTTTGATGAATATGCACTCGAGGCCTTCAAGGTGAATGGAATTGATTACTTGCTCAAGCCGATCACGTTTTCAGACATTGAGGCTACGATGCAAAAAATCAATGCCTTGCGCACACAACTGGCGACACCCAATCAAACCCAAAAAATAAGGGAGGCCGTAGGTAGTGGCGAATTGAAAAATTACAAATCCAGGTTTATGGTCAAGTATGGTGACCACATTCGCTCCATCCCAACAGCTGATATCGCTTTGTTTTTTGCAGAGGGACGGGATGTATATCTCGTAACAAAAAACGAACGAAAATATATTCTCGACTATACCCTCGAAGCGCTTGAGGGAATGTTGGATCCCACACAATACTTCCGGTTAAACCGATCGATCATTGTACACATTGAAGCCATTAAGGATGTGGTCGTGTATTCCAGCAGCCGATTAAAAATTACTCCCCATTCTTCTTTTGATAAAGAAATGATTGTGAGTCGCGAAAAAGTGCAAGCCTTTAAAGATTGGTTTGACGGGTAGAAGAAAAATATCCGCAATGTGATTTAAGTCACATCTTTAACTTTTTTCGCATCCTACTTTTGTGTTAAAAAAAATAATTTTTATGAAAACACAAGAGCATCCTACAGTAAAAAAGGCAATCGTAATTGATGTACGGACCCCCGGGGAATTTCTGGGTGGAAGTGCCAAAGGCGCAATCAATATCCCTTTATCAGAAATTCAAGACCGATTGGAAGAAATTCGTGAAATGAACGCACCGGTTATCCTTTGCTGCGCTTCCGGAAACAGAAGTGGCCAAGCTGTACATTTTTTGAAATCCGTGGGAATTGAAAGTTGTTCCAATGGAGGATCCTGGTTTGAAGTCGATCATCGATAACCCCCGCTCATCATGATAACAGCATTAAAAAAATTCTTTGGCATTGTCTCCACAAAAGACTTGAATGACTTTAAAAGTCAGGGCGCAATTATTCTTGATGTACGAACTCCTTCAGAGTTTAAACAAGGAAATATTACAGGCTCTATGAATATCCCCGTAGACCAGCTAATGAGCAGCTTAAAAAAATTGAATCAACAAAAACCCATCATCACCTGTTGTGCTTCGGGCATGAGAAGCGGTCGTGCGGCTGATTTGTTACGCGCAAAAGGATTTCAGGTTTTAAATGGCGGAAGCTGGGGATCGTTGCAATACAAACTGAAGTGATTGCATTCCAGTGGGTATGGAATAGCGTTGTAGGTTTGTAATCAATTCCTGCGTTATCCACCCGACTTCTTGGCTTTATATCCTTCTTTTAAAAGGATCTGCATTACTTTCTCGCGTACATCACCTTGAATCAACACTTCGCCATCCTTCACCGATCCACCCACACCACATTTCGATTTCAATAATTTTCCCAGCACATCCAGGTCTGCCTGTGATCCAACAAACCCGGTCACTAGAGTAACTTGTTTACCAGCCCGCGCACTTTTGTCCAATAAAACTTTCAAAGTTTGTTGCTGTGGCGGCAATGTCTCCGCCTCCTGGTCCTGTTGGTATTGATAGTCAAAATTATCAGCAGTCGAATACACAACCCCATCCCTGTTTTTCCAATTGTTTTTTTTTGCCATCGTCAAGAAATCAGTAAGAAAATAAAACACAAAAGTAAAATAAAAAAAATCACCGTACCGAAATTGAATGCGATGCTTACATTTTTACGATAAAAATATCCTATTACGGAAAGTACCACTAGCAAAATAGGGGCAAAAATAAAATTTCCAAAAATGGTTACGGGAACACGGGCAGAAAAATTATCGTGATCACTTACCCGAAGGGGAATATGCAGCAATCTTGTGTACTTGACAATAATACTCTTGCCGGGTTCAAACGGCTTTGTAACGTCCAGGTCAATCTGAAACATTGTTCCCTTGTTGGTATAAATTTCGTCAGCACTATGGTAATCCCGCCCTCTGCTTCTTGCCACATGCGAACGCTTATCAATAATTACTTCTTCTTGTTCCAAACGGGGCAAAATAAAATCTACGAACAGAAAACCACAAAAGATCAATGAGAAGTAAATCAGTTTAGTAATGTAGGGCATGCATTGTTGCATCATTACATATTGTGCGCTTACCGTTGGCTTGCGTGGGGTTCGTGCACGGTGATAGGCGGGATCACGATGCGGGCGTTGTGTGGTCTGCTCAAAGACCAAATTATTACGTCTGTAATCATATTGGATTTTCTTATCAGGATCACCCAGTACGTCATACGCTTCATTTATTTCACGAATAATGGAGACGGCATCCGGACTGGAATTTTTATCCGGGTGATACTTTACCACTAGTTTTCTGAACCTGTTCTTGATTTCAGCGGCAGTGGCTGTAGAGGTAAGCCCCAACATCTTGTAATAATCCTTCATAGTATGCACTTGGACAACCGAAACCACGCGTATTCGATTACGTATTATTTGCCTGCCTGGGTTTCACCACCTAAATATACGCGAGGCTTTAAAAAACAAAAACCCCAGCAATGGCTGGGGTTTTCAAAGTGGGCTCCTGCTTCAATTATTTTTTTCTGCGCTTGGTCACAAAAGTTAAAACAGGGCGTTTCGAGTGGCTTACCACATCTTCCGCAATACTACCGGCCAACACGTGGGCAAAACCTGTCCTGCCATGTGTAGCCATCGCAATCATGTCTGCATTAATGGATTCCGCGAAGTAGATAATTCCTTCCTCTTCAGAAACATCATTGAATACATTGATTGTATAATTTTTCAGTTGCAATTTTTTGGCAAAATCCTCCATGTACTTTCTTACCACCACATCCCGTTGAAAATTTCCGGGGGTATTGATTCTTACCAGGTGTATCGTAGAGTTGTAGATGGCTTGAGCATTTTTTACAATCCTTGAAAAAACTTCTTCATCTTTCCCCATGGCGCTTGCATATACAATGTCTTTGAAGTTTGAGCTGGCCGGTTTCTTATGAACGGTCAACACCGGGCAATGAGCCAGGCGAACAACTTTCTCGGTATTGGAACCAATAATCATCTCATCCAATTTGGTTCTGCCGGATGTACCCATCACCACAAGGTCTACCTTCTTTTCGGTTATGATTGCATGCATTCCATGGTAAGGCGTTCCGATCCGAAGAATAGGTTTTACTTTCACCCCCTTGCTCTTTAAATCTTCGACCGCTTTTGCCATCATTTTTTTGGAACGCTCGATCAACTTCATTGTAAACAAGCTGTTCTCGAAATTTTCCCCGATGGCAACCTGGCCTGTAACGTTAAACGATCCGCTAACAGCTTCTTCGATCACGTGAAGTAATATAAGTTCTGACTTCGCTTTTTTGGCGATGTCAACTGCTACATCCGTGGCAATCTGAGCAGGTCTTGAGAAATCGGTAGGAACAAGTATTTTTTTCATAAGTTCTTAAGTAAAGGTTTTGCTACGATTTAAAATTATCATTTTTATCACATAAACTATCAACTATTCGAGAAATTCATGGAATTTTAAGCTCTAAAGTGGATGTGGAACAACCAATACAGGGATTTGAAGTTTATCAAGAAAATTTTCAATTCCCTCCTTTTTATAATCCGCATTGATTTGCGCCAATTGCTGGCCAATGATCAACAAGTCAACCTCGTGCTTGCTCATATACGCGAGCAACCTATCGGACAAGAAGCCAATTTCGGATCTAAATTCGTAGGATGTTAAACCATTTATCAAAAACATTTCCTCCATCCCTTTAAACTCTGCCATTGCCTTCCCTTCTACTTCTTTTTTGTTTAAAAAAACATCATCTTCCACCATCGATTGATTTAACCGATATGAAAAAATAATGGTAAGGTGCTCTTTTAAACTAGAAGCCAGCTTGGTGGCTACCTCCACCACGCCTTTCGAGGATTCCGTAAGATCGATTGCACATACTATTGATTTCGCCATGGCCTTTAAGAGTTCATGTGCGAACATAGCACTTCATTCTGCCCTATGGACAATACCTAAATCAGAAAAAAAAATGACTTTTGTCATTAGGACCAGATCACTAAATTGACATTTTTGTGAAAACCCATAAAACTACGGAACCCATCCCCATCATCAGCAACGATACCTTTCGGGAAATCTTTCAAGGATCTGCCGAAGGGATTATTATTGTAAACAAAGACGGGTCAATCTTAATGGCCAATGCCGTAGCAGAAACAATGTTTGGATACGGTGTCAACGAACTTACTGAAAAATCAATTGACAATCTTTTGCCCGCCCGCTTTCGCCAACATCATTCCGCTCACCGCGCTACCTATGGTGAGCATCCAAAACCGAGAAGAATGGGCATTGGGCGAGACCTTGTTGCTCTTCGTAAAGACCAGTCGGAATTTCCTGTGGAAGTAAGTTTAAGCCATAAAGAAGTAGAAGGCCATTTCTTGATTATGGCTTTTATTATTGACATCACAGAACGAAAAGCAGCAGAAGAAGCATTGCGACAAAGTGAAGAACAGCTAATAATATATGCGGCTGAATTGGAGAAAAAAGTAAAAGCCAGGACCGAAGCTTTAAATGAATCAATATTAAAATTAGAAACCGCCAACAAAGATTTACAAGAACAAATAAAAGAGCGGAAAAAAGCTGAAGAAGAAACCCGCAGGGCATTGGAAAAAGAAAAAGAACTCAACGAACTAAAGTCAAGGTTTGTGTCCACCGCCTCCCATGAGTTTCGTACCCCGCTCAGTACCATCCTCAGCTCTGCCTCGTTGGTAGACAGTTATAAAGAAACGGGGGATGTGGAAAAAATTGAGAAGCACGTGAAGCGTATCAAATCGTCTGTCTCCCATCTTACGGGAATTTTAAATGATTTCCTGTCACTCGGAAAACTGGAAGAAGGAAAAATTGAACTAATCACGGAAGGCATTCACCTGAAATCTTTTATTCAGGAAATCTGCGAGGAAATGGTTTCAAACCTCAAAGAGGGGCAAAAAATAAATGTGGAATTCGCGTGTGATAACGAAGAAATTGAAAGCGACTCGAAACTGTTGCGTAACATCTTGTTCAATTTAATTTCCAATGCCAGTAAATATTCAGATAAGGGAAAGCCCATACATTTAAATTGTATTTGCGAAAAGACTGTGCTTATTTTAGAAATCCGTGACGAAGGTATTGGTATTCCGGTTGAAGATGTTAAACACATTACCGAACGGTTTTTCCGTGCCAGTAACGTGATCAATATACAAGGCTCAGGACTCGGTCTCAACATTGTGAAACGCTATATAGATTTGCTGGGCGGCAACATCCATTTTACAAGCGAAGTAGAAAAAGGAACCACTTTTACTGTAACATTACCAATTGCATAAAGATGAAAAAAATTGTACTAATAGAAGACAATGCAGAAGTTCGTGAAAACACATGCGAGATATTGACCCTGGCGAACTTTAAAGTATTTGAAGCAGAGAATGGAAAAAAGGGTGTTGAACTTGCATCCAGAGAATTGCCTGACCTGATCTTGTGCGACATTATGATGCCGGAACTTGATGGCTATGGTGTATTGCATATTTTAAGCAAGAAACCAGAAACTGCCAGCATTCCATTTATCTTCATGACGGCCAAAACAGAGAAAAGTGATATTCGAAAAGGAATGGACCTGGGTGCAGATGACTACCTGACCAAACCCTTTGATGATACTGATCTATTAAATGCGATTGAGGCAAGGCTTAAAAAGTACTCGCTTATTAAAACCAATTATGCAGAAGGGGCAGAAGGACTGGATGCCTTTATTCAAGATGCTCAAAAGACCCTGGATATACAGGGCCTTTGCAATGGTAAAAAGCACAAGACCTATAAAAAGAAGGGAATGGTTTTTATGGAAGGTGAAACACCGAGCGCCATATTTTTTGTGGTGTCAGGAAGTGTTAAAACCTATCGCTCGCACCCGGACGGAAAAGAGTTCATCACCAACCTCTACCAACCCAATGATTTTTTCGGATACGAGGCTATTTTGCAGAACCATTCTTTTGATGAATCCGCTGTAGCGTTAGAGGATTCTGAATTGATTTTGATTCCCAAGCTCGATTTTCAAATGCTGATTCAAAAACACCCCAAAGTATCTGCGGCATTTATTTCGATGTTGTGTAAAAAAGTAGACGAAAAAGAAAGCCAACTCCTTAACCTGGCATACAATTCAGTTCGGCAACGCACAGCCGAGTCGCTGCTAAAACTTAACGACCTTAAAAAGGACAATGAGTTTATGCGCATCTCCCGTGAAGACCTTGCTAAAATGGTCGGCACTGCTTCTGAATCGGTGATCCGTGTTCTTTCTGATTTTCGTGAAGAAAAATTAATTGAAATTGAAGGAGGGAAAATCAAAGTCAGCAATCAGGCCAAACTGGAAAAAGTAGTGCGCTGGAATGTGGCATTGCGCTAACCGATCATTCACAAATGGTTTCTGCTTGTGCTAGTTCACCGCGTTGGATAAGTTCTTGCTGAACACCGCGGCCAATCATGATCACGGCAATAATAACCATCACAGTGGTCTGAATTTTCTTCCACGAAAAGGGTAGCCATTGTTGGATCTTCTGAAAAGAATAAGCGGCAAACAACAACGCGGGAATTGTTCCTAATCCGAAAAACATCATCACGCCTGCGCTATCGAGAACCGACTCCTGTACCACTGCCATTGCAATAGCAGCGTACACCAATCCACAGGGTAGAAAACCATTAAAGACCCCCGTGGCAAATGCCGTTGAAATCTTCGCTCCTGTGCGATGGTCAATAAAAGAACGTTTCAGCTGCCCCACCATTTTAGTAAAGAAAGTCAAAAAGAAAGGTTGTGATTTATAGAAAAGGACAAAAAACAAAATAGACAACCCAATGGCGATCGAGAAAAAATTTTGAATACCGCCTACTTTTGCAAAGCTTCCCACAAAACCAATACTTGCACCGAGTACCATGTAGGTCATTGTCCGGCCAAGATTGTATACCAACCGGTTTATCAAAATGGATTGAGAACCCTTGCCGGAAATTAGTACCGCAAGTGGTCCACACATTCCCACGCAGTGAAAGCTTCCAGCCATTCCCAATATGAATGCCGCTGTAAAGATCATGTTAGATGGAAATAATTTCTTCTATAAAATAGCCTTTTCCTTCCATCGACCATTCTACTTTTATCTTATACATTCCTTTGTCCAGTACTTTCAGGTTGAATTGCTGCACGCTATCCGCTGAACTACGAAGTACAAAATGTTGATCCAGGCGAGCATCGGAAGGACGAAAAAGATGGATCTTGCCCTGCTCAACATTCATATCCGGAAAATAAACATTCAAATACTTTCCCTCCTGGATTTCTACAACAGGCCTATTCGGCAACGCATTTGTGTTGGTCAGCCTGTCAATTTGATCCTGATACACCAGCTCTTGCTGATAATAATCTACTGCTACCAGGTTGACATCCTCTCGCATGGTAATTACCACCAGGACTCCAATAAAGAGAGCAAAGAATACAAATGCCACTACAATCCATTTTCCCCAATTCATCGTCTTATTTTTTTAGAGGTACAGGTCCAAGAAATTTTGTCGTTATCGTTTCAATCCGCTTCTCACCACGGTATACACCAATTTTGACATCGGTTCGCGCACTCGTTAAATTTTCCGGTTTAATCTTGATAAAGTAAACACCTTTCAATATTTCTTCAGCAGGGATAATTTCGGATTGACTTCCCACCCGGCTCAGCAAAGCAGTAGCCGGAGATTCTATTCTTATAGTTACTTCAATATCATCAAAAGTTTTATTTACAAATTCGATGTTGTACAAATTGGTGATGTATCCGTCATCCGTTTTTTGATACAATGTTCCCCGCACTTTTAAAACGGTAGTTTCCACTTCTGTTCGGGTAAAAATCAAAAAACTTAACAAGCTTAATAAGCCAATCATCACAATTGTATATCCGATAAGGCGCGGGTTAACCAATTTCTGAACTCCATCTTTTATCGAATTATAAGAAGCATACCGGATCAAACCTTTCGGTTTATTTATTTTCACCATCACATCATCACACGCATCCATGCAAGCAGTACAATTCACACATTCCAATTGCGTACCATTTCGAATATCGATGCCCGTTGGACAAACATGAACACATAATTTGCAATCGATACAATCGCCCTGGTCTGCGCTCACCTCATTTTTTTTGATCTTGCCGCGTGGCTCACCCCGCAACCAATCATACGCTACAACAATGGATTCTTTCACCAACAGCACCCCTTGCAATCTCCCATACGGACAAACAGCAATACAGGCTTGCTCACGAAACTTGGCAAACACTCCGTAAAAAATTCCGGTAAACGCCATCAACCCGATAAACCCGGCAGTCTGATTCAAAGGATTGTCCTGAATAATTTCCAATGTCTGATCAAGGCCAATCAGGTAGGCCATCACCGTATGCGAAATCAATAAGGAGATAACGATAAAGATAAAATGCTTGATTCCCTTTTTAAAAATTTTATTGCCTGTCCAGGGTCCCTCCTTTAATTTTCGCTGGGCACCGGCATCCCCTTCTATTGCATATTCGATTTTGCGAAACACCATTTCCAGGAACAATGTTTGTGGACACGCCCATCCGCACCAAACCCTCCCAAACGCTACCGTAAAAAGAATGATGAATACAAAAAAAGTAATCGCTGTTACAGCAAGTAATACAAAGTCTTGCGGCCAAAAAGGTTGTCCAAATAAAATGAACTTCCGTTCGAAGACATTGAACAACATAAACGGTTGTCCACCAATCCGGATAAAGGGTCCGAGAAAAAAAACAGAAAGTAAAATGATCGTTACAGCAATACGCAATCGGTGATAATGCCCACCGGGTTTTTTAGGATATACCCAAATTCGTTTTCCATGCTCGTCAACCGTGGCAATGGTGTCCCGAAACTCTTCATCGTATTCGTATAACGTTTCTGTTGAATTCAAAATTTGCTAGTTAAATCGAAATATCAAGACTATCCATTGGAGCAACGCTTTCCTCTACTATCTCCGGAACATATTTTTCACCTTGCGGTGCTTTTGGATTTGCCGGTGTTGTTCCTTGCAATGACATTATATAAAAAGCAGCAGCTTTCATTTGCTCAGGGTTCAGAATACCTTTCCACGAAATCATGCCCTTTTCAGGAACACCAACATTGATGGTGTTATAAATATTTTGAATGCTACCTCCATGCAACCAATATTCATCCACCAGATTGGGCCCGATCATTCCACCACCATCCGCCACATGGCAGGAAGCACACTGCGCATCAAAAATCTTTTTTCCATCTTCAAGAATTGCTGCATCTTCAATATATACCAGCGTGCTTAAATCAATTGCTTCTGCTGCAGGTTGGGAAGCTTTAAACTTTGCAATTTGTACTTCGGCATCAGCAACTTCGTTTTTATACTCATCTGTCTGCAACGGCAAGGAGTCTGTAACATGATAGACAATCATGTACGCAACACCCCAAATAATACTGGCAATGAACAGCCATTTCCACCAGGGTGGCAAGTGATTATCCAATTCCCGAATTCCATCGTAATTATGTGCCAGAATAATGGTTTCTTCTTTTTCAAGAGGAACAGCACCTGTTAAAACTTTCCGATCGAAACGCGTCCACCAGCTTAGTGCGGGCACATACGGAATACCTTGCTTTGCTGCTTTTTCTTGTGCGACCTGCCGCACAAACATGTTCAAAATACCAATCATATAGGCCGCAACAATTATTACCAACAGAACGACCAGGAAAATAAAACCCAGCAGAATATAAAATGGCATTAATGGATCGGCCATCGGATTGTCCCAGAAATTTTTCGTTACCTCAACAGTTTCCTGAGCGTATCCTTTTTGCAATACAAAAAATGAGATCAATAGTGCGAGTATCCTTTTCATTGTTTGGTGTTGTTTAAATTTTTGTTTTCATGAACAGGTGAGTTATCGTCCATTGGCAATTGTTTCATGCGATCAATGAATCCCTTATCCACTTTAAATACATACCACAGCAACCCTATAAAAAATGAGAAAAAGATAATGAATGAGATCACTGGCCAAATGGCGATGTTGTCGATTCCTTGTAATACATCTTTGTACATGATCTTATTGATTATCGGTTTTTACTTTTTCTCCTTTAATATCCGTACCCAATCGTTGCAGATAAGCAATGAGCGCAATAATTTCTGCATCCGGGGACACATCGTCAACACCCTCATCTTTTAAAGCACTTACAATTTGATTCGCTTGCTTTTCGAGATCATCATTTGCTGTTTCCTCATATCCTATTTCATACGGCACGCCAATGGTCCGTAGTGCTGAAATTTTTCCGGCCGTTTCTCCTTTGTCGATTGCGTTTTCAAAAAGCCAGGGATATGCAGGCATAATCGAACCCGTACTTACTACACCGGGTGCAAGCATGTGATCATAGTGCCACCGGTTTGAATACCTCCCTCCGATACGATGCAAATCAGGACCCGTGCGTTTTGATCCCCATAAGAATGGATGGTCGTACACAAACTCCCCAGCTTTGGAATATTCACCATAGCGCTCTGTCTCGGAACGAAACGGACGTACCATTTGTGAATGACAACCCACACATCCCTCGCGTATATAAATATCGCGACCGTGCAACTCCAAAGGCGTATAGGGCTTTACACTTGAAATAGTGGGCACATTTGATTTTATTAAAAAGGTAGGAACCAGTTCGATAGCACCACCAATTAATATCGCTACCAACGCAAGTGTGGTAAACAAAATAGGCTTGCTCTCCAACACATGATGCCATCCACCCGTTGCCTCCACTTTCGACATCGGTGCAGCCTCAGCTTCTTCATTGGGAATGAAGGTGCCGGAATAAGCAGTCTTAATCAAATTGTACGTCATAATTAGTGTACCGGTCAGGTACATGGCCCCACCAATGGCACGAAGGAGATGCAGCGGAACAATTTGTACCGTTGTCTCGAGGAAATTTTTATACACCAACAAGCCATCACCTCCAAATTCCTTCCACATCAAGCTTTGAACGACACCGGCTGTATACATGGGCAACGCATAGAAAATGATTCCCAATGTGCCAATCCAAAAATGTACGTTCGCCAATTTTATCGAGTACAATTTTGTTCCCCACATGCGTGGAATCATCCAGTACAAAATACCGAAGATTAAAAATCCGTTCCATCCTAATCCACCCACGTGTACGTGCGCGACAATCCAATCCGTAAAGTGGGCAATTGCATTTACATTTTTCAACGAAAGCAATGGGCCTTCCAGTGTGGCCATACCATAGGCAGTAACGGCAACAACCATGAATTTCAAAACAGGATCTTCACGCACACGATCCCAGGCACCGCGCAACGTCAACAACCCATTGAGCATACCACCCCAGGATGGAGCAATCAACATGATGGAGAAAACCACGCCTAATGACTGTGCCCAATCCGGCAACGAACTATATAATAAATGGTGTGGCCCTGCCCAGATGTAAATAAAGATCAACGACCAGAAGTGAATAATCGAAAGTTTGTAAGAGTAGACCGGACGATTCGCTGCCTTTGGCAGGAAGTAATACATCAATCCTAGAAAAGGAGTGGTCAAGAAAAACGCAACTGCATTGTGTCCATACCACCATTGTACCAGTGCATCCTGAACACCTGCGTACCAACTATAACTTTTGAAGAATGTAACGGGAATCGCAAAAGAATTCACGAGGTGTAAAACTGCAACCGTAACGAAGGTGGCAATGTAAAACCAGATCGCTACATACATATGCTTTTCCCTTCGCTTGATGATGGTACCGATCATATTCCAACCGAATACAACCCAAATGATCGTGATCGCGATATCGATTGGCCACTCCAACTCTGCATATTCTTTGGAGGTAGTCATTCCGAGCGGGAGTGAAATGGCAGCAGCTAAAATAATGAGCTGCCACCCCCAGAAATTGATCCAGCTCAAGGTGTCGCTGAACATGCGCGTCTTTAACAAACGCTGCAAAGAGTAATAGACACCTGCGAACATCGCATTGCCTATAAAAGCAAAAATAACAGCGTTGGTGTGCAGCGGCCTAATCCTTCCGAAGGAAGTATAAGGAAGATCAAAATTCATGATTGGATAGACTAATTGTAAAGCAGCGGTAAGACCCACCAACATACCCACAATCCCAAAAGTGACGGTGGCAATTATAAAGGCTTTTACAATTTTGTTGTCATAACTAAAGCGTTCAAGTTCCATAGGCTAGGATTGGTTTCGAAATTAATGAGGTAAAAGTAGCCTACAGAGGTACTGCGCAAACATGATGAAACCATCCTGACGAACTGATTTTTATCAGGAAATCCTGGGGCTGACTAAAAAAGCAGCGCTTTAAAAAAATACCAGATCATCATCACACTGGCTATTAATTTCAATAGTGTGCTAAACAAGAATCCCATAAAAGATCCCAGGGCTGCACGCAATGCATGTTGCGAAGAAGCATTGCCCAACAATTCGCCAACAAACGCTCCCACAAAAGGACCGAGAATAATGCCTAACGGACCGAACCAAAAACCAACAACCAATCCAATCGTGCATCCCCAAATTCCATAGCGCGTTCCGCCCAACTTTTTTGTGCCCAAAATAGGAATGAAATAATCGGCTGCCGTTACGATAACCGTAATCGCTGCCCATATCAATAAAAACTTCGTGGTAAACGCCTGCTCGTCCAACAACTGTAAAAACAAAAGCCCGACAAAACTCAACGGTGGTCCGGGAATCAACGGAAGCAGGCACCCGATGAATCCAACCAACAAAAAAAGTGCGCTTAAACTAATCCAGAGCCAATCCATTCAGTGTGGATATTGTTTGTAAATTTGATATTACTATTCCCGTAAATTTAATTTTAAATCCATCAGAACAACAACATGAAAATACTGATAGTTGAAGATGAACAAAAAATAGCTGACTTTCTAATCGAGGGGCTATCAGGACAAGAACATACTGTGGAACATGCAGCAGATGGCCAACAAGGTGCGCAACTCGCGCTCAAAAATAAATATGACATTATCCTGCTCGATGTTATTATCCCTGTTATGAGCGGTGTTGAACTTTGCAAGCTGATAAAATCCAACACACCGGAAACCCCCATTCTCATGTTGACTGCACTAGGGACTACAGAAGATAAATTAATCGGTTTTGATGCAGGTGCTGATGACTACCTGGTAAAACCTTTTGAGTTCAAAGAATTACTGGCCCGCATAAAAGCACTTACCAGAAGGGCGCACCATCACGAAACCCCAAAAAATACATTGCATGTATCCGACTTGATTTTAGACCTGGATAAAAAGCTTGCCTATAGGGGCGACAAAATAATTGAACTTACTGCTAAAGAATTCAGCTTGCTCGAATTTTTTATGCGGAACAAAGGGAAAGTCTATTCCCGGTTGGACATTGTTGAAAAAGTGTGGGACCTTAATTTTGACACAGGAACGAATATCGTTGAAGTTTATGTCAATATATTGCGGAAGAAAATCGATAAAGATTTCCCAACCAAATTAATCCACACCCGAGTTGGATTAGGATACATTATGGAAGAGCGCTAATGGACATTCGGAAGAAACTTACTGCACGGTTCATCCTGATTGTTGCAATCATTATCTCGATTTCTTCCCTATCCATATATTTCTCCTCAGCGGAATACCGAAAAGATGATTTTCGCAAAAGATTGAAAAGCAAAGCCATCAATACTGCCAAACTGCTAATTGAAGTAGAAGAAGTTGATGCCGATTTGCTAAAAAAAATTGAAAAAGATAATCCTGTAAGCTTGCCCAACGAGCGCATAATTATTTTCAATTTCAAAAATGAAATCCTGTATAGCTCGGATGAAAATAAGGAAATCCAATACACCGATCAATTACTGGATAACATCCGATTGGAAAATGAAATCTATTACGAACAAGGGAAATACGAAGTAGTAGGTTTTCTATATACCGATCAATATGACCGGTTTGTGATCCTTGTTGGAGGAACCGATATTTTCGGGCTCAACAAGCTTAGTAACCTCCGCACGATATTATTGATTTCGTTTTTATCTAGCATAATGGTAATCAGTCTGGCGGGATGGATTTATGCAGGCAAAGCCCTTCAACCCATTAAAAAAGTTGTGGAAGAAGTAGATGCCATTGGCATTTCCAGCCTGGACCGAAGAGTAGATGAAGGAAACGGGACGGATGAAATAGCACAGTTGGCCAAAACTTTTAATGAAATGCTCGTGCGCTTAGAGAAAGCATTTACCCTACAAAAAAATTTCATTGCCAACGCATCGCATGAACTCCGCACCCCTTTAACTGTGATTACAGGGCAATTGGAAGTTGCGCTGCTTGCCGAAAGAAATGCTGAGAATTACAAAAGCGTGCTTCAAAAAACCTTAACCGATATTGTAAACTTAAATGCAACCTCCAACCGGTTATTGTTATTGGCCCAAACCAGTTCCGATTCCGCCAAAAACGAAATGCACCCCGTGCGCATCGATGAAATCCTTTGGCAAGCAAAAGAGGATGTGAACAAACGCTATCCTGCCTATCAAATTAAAATCCAGTTCGACACCGATCTCGATGACGATGACAAACTTACTATTTCCGGTGATGAACAATTGTTGAAGACCGCGATGGTCAATTTGATCGACAATGGATGCAAATACTCTGCAGATAATTGTGTTACAATTCTTATAAAACCTACTGACTCAACCCTTCTTTTGGAATTCCACGATGATGGAATCGGCATTGACGAAGAAGACCTCCGACTCATTACAGAGCCTTTTCATCGCGGAAAAAATACAACCCAAATAAAAGGACATGGAATCGGGTTGTCATTGGTTGATCGGATTATTACACTACACAACGGTTCGCTTAGCATACGCTCTACCCTGAATGTTGGAACGGTAGTTTCAATTGCCTTGTCCCTGAAAAACCATATCCTGCGGTAAGGAAGCCTCCAGCGCAGTCCACACTAAACTTCTTTTCCGATTTAATATCGTTTTAATTTCGGCTTAAGCCTGCACTTATCCCGGTGTAGTTTATTCGCATATACAAAAACATAAAAGAATGAAAAACGTGGTTCAAAATCCCAAAGTAATCGCTGCAACTGCAACTGTTCTATTATTGACATGTGCAGTTTGGATTAGCTCCGTTCACCAAATTAACGGTGACCTTGAAAAAAACATCAAAGAAGAACGCTTGAAATCCGAGGCATACCTTTCCGAGAAACTTTCCCTCGATAAAGAAATTGCAAAAATGAAAAACGAATTCAAATCGCTGACAGGAATAAATGCCGACCTGGACAAGGCAATTTTTGAAGCCAACAAAAAACTGGATCAAAAGGAAGCAGAACTTGGAAAAATCCAACGCGATAACCGCTCCGTAAAAGACATCCAGAAAAAGCATGATGAACTAAAGCAGATCAAACAAGAGTTGGAGCAACAACTCGCACTGGTGAACAGCACTCTGGCTAGTCTGAAACGCGACAACGCTGATCTCAGCAACACCATTGCGTTGCTGGAAAGCAAAAACAAAAACCTTGTGGAAGAACTGAATAGTGTAAAACTTGCTTCCATCGATGATATCCGGATTGAAGCGGTGAAGAAAAAAGGACAACAACTGACCGCAACAGCAAAGAAGACAAAAAAGATGATCGTAAGCTTTGAAATTCCAGCTGCTTTGCAAACCGAACTCAGTTATAAA
>JBGTGG010000065.1:0-5999 GCA_041746855.1 Cyclobacteriaceae bacterium
GCTTTAAATCTTCACTGAAATTGCGATTGACCCGTTCCGTAACAGTCAGTTTTTCATACTCCTTTAATGTAGCCATATTTGTCTTGCTTTTTGGTGTCTGTAAACTCCAAAAAACGGTCAACGTATTTCAGGCAAGGACACGGGATCAATAACCTGAAACTTGTAACTTGAAACAAAAATATCAACTACTAACGAACAACTAACAACTACTTACTATTCATAATTTCCTCAATCTCTTCCGCTTCAATCGGGATATTTTTCATCAAATCAACCAATCCGTTTTTGGTGATCACCACATTGTTTTCAATCCGCACTCCTAAGCCTTCTTCCTTAATATAAATACCCGGCTCGATAGTCCATACCATACCGGGTTTCATTTTCTGGTACATGCTTCCAATATCGTGAACATCCAATCCCAACATGTGGCCTGTGCCGTGCATAAAATATTTCATAAATACAGGTCGGTCAGGATGTTGGTTTTTAATATCGGTTTTATCGATCAGTTTTAATTTCAATAATTCACCTTCCATTACTTTTTGAACCTCTTTGTGATAATCAAAGTACACAACACCCGGCTTCATAATTTTCATTGCGTAGCGCATCACCTTCAACACCGAATTGTAAACATCTTTCTGACGCTTCGTGTATTTTCCGTTAACCGGAATAGTACGCGTCATGTCCGCATTGTAATTCGCATATTCTGCGCCTACATCCAGCAACAATACATCACCTTCCTTACATGGTTTGCTATTGTCGATGTAATGCAATACACACGAATTGGATCCTGAAGCGATAATGGGTTCGTACGCAAACCCACGGGACTTATTTCGTAAAAATTCGTGCATGAATTCGGCTTCGATTTCATACTCTTTCGCTCCGGGTTTTACAAATTTTAATATTCTTCTGAACCCCTTCTCGGTAATGTCACAAGCTTCCTGCAATAATTCTATTTCTTCCTTCGACTTTATGCTTCTTAGTTTTCCCATGATGGGTGCCAACCGCTCGTAGCGATGTAGCGGATATCTTTCCTTACACCAGGAAATGAAGCGCATATCACGTGATTCTACTTGGATGTCGGCACGGTAATGATCATTCGTATTCAGAAACACATGCTCAACACCACCCATTACCATCATCGTGTTGAAAACCCGTGGAAATTCTGAAAGCCACATTACGGTTTCAATTCCGGTAGTTTTGCGTGCTTCTTCTTTCGTAAGCTTATGCCCTTCCCAGGTAGCAATCAAATCGCTCGTCTCGCGCAGGAACAATACTTCCCGTAATTTTTTATCCGGAAAATCCGGACAAATAAGAAGCTTTGTTTCTTCCTGATCAACGCCTGTCAGATAAAACAAATCGTTGTTCTGACGGAAGCGCATCGTGCCATCTGCATTGGTGGGCATAATGTCGTTGGCATTTAGCACTGCTACTGAATTTTGTTTTAGCTCCTTTACTAATCTTTCTCGGTTCGAAACAAACAATGATTTCGGTAAGCTTTCGTATCGCATAGTCTATACAGTATTGATTGCAAGGTAAGGAAAATCCATTCGCTCAAAAAACAAAAGCCTGTGATCCGAAATATTTCGCATCACAGGCTTTTGTTAAAATAAATAATCTTATCCCTGCGGATCGTTTACTTCATCGGTGGGAACATAGTTGATGATGATGAACGTAAAAAGCAATCCAGAGAACACCCCTTCCAACGCAACGATGAAACTGGCAATGTACGGATTCAGGTATTGCCCCATGGGTTCGTTGTCTATGATCGCTTGCATTAACGCTGCATCCGATTTCATCCAGATAAAAAGAAACAAAGCAAAAACCAGGGAGCCAAACGAGGCCGTAGCAACTCCTGTAATCAGCGCTCGGAAATAATTAAGATGATCCTGATGTGAACTTCTAAAACGCTTCAGCGCAAAATAGATACCCGGAATAATGATGGCAATGTTTACAAGACGAAGCTCAACATAATGCGTAAGGCCGATCAGGTTCATCACTAAAAAATAGGCAATTAGTCCGGCAGCTATACGAAGGCCATAACTTTCAGGAATACGATTAGGATTATTGAAGATGTTCATAATACGAGTTGCGAGTTTGGTTTATCTGTAATTTTTAAATTTTTACAGACAAATTCAAGGAAAAGGGTTGTTATTATTGTTTGGCGTTTGAAATATTTAAAGGACGGTGATACTGGATTCTGGATTCTGCCAAATATGGACTCAAGAAGTATCCAGCAACCAGTATCCAGTATCCAGTTACTAGTGGCCAGACTCCTCTTCCCTGCTTTTGATGCGTTGTTCTTTGAACAACTTCAATTCTTCTTCACGCCTTTTCAACTCTTCCTCCGTTGGGCGGTAATTAATCAGCGTTTTCAAATCCGGTTGGCCTGCATCAACCCACGCACTATACCAGCAATTTCCAACCATTTTAATGGAAGCGCGCATTTGTCGTTCTACCATGCCGTTCAACATCACATGATAGGCACGCGCAAATTCAAATGAAACAACCCGGTGTGTTTGCCGTCCGCGGGTTTCAAATGAATATTTTTTTTCATCCATTTCTTCAGACAATTGTTTCTCAAATCTAAACACAGAGTCCAATGATTCGTTGGCAGAAACCACAGCCTGCCACGCTGCTTCCTGAATGTTCTTCAAATAAACTGCCCGCCCCACCATAAAATCATAATCCGAAGCAAATAACTCTGGCAAGCGCGATTCCCACAATGCATGGATGCCAATTTGATTTGTAAACTGACCATTATAATTTTTGGTGGTATGCAGTGGCACATGGGCATCTGCAACATAATGCCCCAACTCAGCCGAGAGTTTTAATATCCGATCCGGATCACGCACCATAAAAGCATCGCGAAGCTGATAATAAACACGCACGATATGCCACGGCACCACACCATGTTTTTTTAATGTGTCTTCTGAATAGCGTTCTACCGCATCCTTCCAATACCGTGGCATTTTGTATACCGCACTATCACCATAGTGATCAATGTCGATATAATGTCGTGAGCCTTCATCTACCACCACATACCTGCGTTTATCAGGATTCACAGAAGCTTCCGCCAGGTAGTCACTATTTTTTTTATAGAAGCCAATCATATCTTGTGGAAGGATGTAGACCGCCAACCGGTTGATTTGCTTGTGCGCATAAAATCCCCAACCGCTGGAAAGCAAAAGGACTCCGCCAAAAAAAAGTATACCTAAAATTAATTTGAATGGCTTTACCTTGTAATGGCAAACTGATTGATCTATGCGAAAACTATTCCGACTAGTACCTGCTTTTTTATTCATTGTATTTGTTGCTAACGGTGATCCGTATCCGCGTAACGAAAACATGGATGTGTTACATTATATTTTTAAACTCAACCTTTATGACTCTACAGATGTTATTACTGGTGAAGCTTCGATTACCATTGCTTTCAAAAAAGCGATGCGTGAATTCGAACTTGACTTGATCTCGCTCACCAGCGATAACACCGGTATGAAAATAACCAGCATTACCGAGAATAAAAAACCGATTGCGTTTTCGCATCAAAATAACCGGATCAAAATTTCAAAATCCATCTCAGCGAATGATCAATACACATTCGTTATTTCCTATAACGGTATCCCGCAAGACGGCTTGATCATTGGTAAAAACAAATATGGTGACCGTACTTTCTTCGGTGACAACTGGCCCGACCGCGCCCGGCATTGGCTTCCTTCTGTTGATCATCCTTCTGATAAAGCCAGTGTTGAATTTATTGTTACCGCACCCATCCAGTATCAGGTAGTTGGAAATGGAATAAAGCGTGAAGAAAGCAACATCGATAATAAAAGAAAACTCACCCATTGGCGAGAAACTGTTGACATTCCTACAAAAGTAATGGTGATCGGTGTTGCCCGATTCTCCATTCAGTATGTAGACGAGGTTGATGACATTTCGGTGGAAAGTTGGGTGTATCCACAAAACCGCGAAGAAGGCTTTCATGATTATGAAGTAGCCATAAGAGTATTGGATTATTTTATAAAAAATGTGGGACCGTATTCGTATAAGAAACTCGCGAATGTGCAATCCAAAACCCGCTATGGCGGAATGGAAAATGCGAGCAACATATTTTATTTTGAAAACTCGGTAAATGGAAAAGGAGAGCGTGAAAGTTTGATTGCGCACGAAGTGGCACACCAATGGTTTGGAAACTCTGCCTCCGAAAAAGATTGGTACCATGTATGGCTAAGTGAAGGATTCGCTACGTATTTTACAATCCTTTATAATGAATTCACTTACGGAAAAGAATTTGCAGCGAAAGAGCGAAACACTGATCGCACCCAAATCATCGACTACTTCAAGAACAACAAAGCCCCGGTTATCGATACTTCCGTAACAGATTTGAACAAAATACTGAATACCAATTCCTATCAAAAAGGAGGCTGGGTATTGCACATGCTACGGATGGAAATTGGTGATGAGGCCTTTTGGAAGGGTATCCAGGAATATTATAAAACCTACCAAAACAAAAACGCCATGACCTCCGATCTTCAAAAGATCATGGAGAAAAATTCGGGATTGAACCTGGAGGGATTTTTCAACCAATGGCTTTTCATGGCCGGACATCCGTTGCTGAGTGGCTCCTGGAAATACGACAAGAAATCCGGAACGATTGAACTTACCCTTTCCCAAAACCAGGAAAAAGCTTTTAATTTTTCGCTTGAAATTGGGATTTATCTTGAAAATCAACCCCTTCCAGTTATTGAAAAGGTTCAAATCACCAAGAAATCACAGCAAATCCGCATCCCGGTAACGGCCAAACCCATTAAAATCATACTTGATCCCAATACCAATTTGCTTTTTGAAGGTGGTTTAGACAATTGATTTTTAAGGAACTATTGGCATTTTAGAGAAATCAAATTACCTTTGCAGTCCTTAAAATTTGACAAGAAGCAATGGCAAATCACAAATCAGCAGAAAAGAAAATCCGGTCGAGCGAGAAAAAGCGCGTTTTGAACCGTTATCAGCATAAATCTACCCGTACTTTCATCAAGCGATTGAAAGAAACCGAAGTGAAAGCTGATGCTGAAAAGCTCCTTTTAGAGGTTACTTCAATGATTGATAAATTGGCGAAGAAGAACATCATTCACTGGAAAAAAGCTGCAAACCAGAAGTCTAAGCTGGCCAAGCATGTGAATGCTTTAGCTTAATTATCAGCATTAAAAATATTTTTCCCTTTCCGGCCTCCGGGAAGGGTTTTTTATTTTATAAGGGTTTGTTACCTTGGTTTCAAAGCTGTTAGCATTATGAAAACCGAAAAAACACCGTTGGGGATTAAGAATTGGGCACTGGAAGATCGTCCGCGTGAAAAACTCCTCCAAAAAGGAACAACCGCCTTATCCGATGCTGAGCTGGTGGCCATTTTAATTGGATCCGGAACAAAAACATTAAGCGCTGTTGAGGTGGCCCGCCATATTTTACAAGCGGTTGGCAACAACCTGGATGAATTGGCCAAACTTTCTGTCAAAGACCTGATGAAAACCAAAGGGATTGGTGAAGCCAAAGCCATTAGCATTGTATCCGCTTTGGAACTGGGCAGAAGAAGAAAAGACCACGAACCCAACGAAAAACCGAAGATCGGAAGCTCCAAGGATGCTTACGATGTCATCAAAGGCAGTTTGATTGATTTACAACACGAGGAATTTTGGGTACTGTACCTCAATCGCGCTAACCGGGTTATCCTCAAAAAAAAAATCAGTGAGGGAGGTGTTTCCGGCACTGTAGCCGATCCGAAGATTATTTACAAATCGGCACTTGAAAATTTAGCGAGCGGCATTATTGTGGTGCATAATCATCCTTCCGGGAACCTGACCGCCAGTCAACAGGATATTGCGCTAACAAAAAAACTGAAGGAAGGTGCAAAGGCGCTGGAAATACAGTTATTAGATCACTTGATTATCGCAGGCAACACGTATTTTAGCTTTGCCGATGAAGGAATGTTGTAAGTAAAAAAGACAGGTTAT
>JBGTGG010000066.1:0-12225 GCA_041746855.1 Cyclobacteriaceae bacterium
TGATCTGCCATCTTGTTTGTAATTTATTGGTTATACTAATTTTTAAGTTCCGGTTTTAATTGGGTTTTCAAGATTACAACAGTTATGATAATAAATCAAATTGATTATTTTTATGATCATATAGTTTATATCTATGACACTTACCCAACTTGAATACATTGTTGCACTGGACACGTACCGCCAATTTGTGTTGGCGTCTGACAAATGTTTTGTGACCCAGCCCACACTCAGTATGCAGATACAAAAACTTGAAGAAGAGCTCGGTGTGAAGATATTTGACCGTACGAAACAGCCCGTGATCCCGACAGAGATTGGGGCTAGTATTATTGCCCAGGCTCGCATTACGCTGCGCGAATCCCACATGATCAAGCAACTGATCAGCGACCAAAAAGATACGCTCACAGGGGAATTGCGAATCGGGATTATCCCGACACTAGCGCCTTATCTTTTGCCACCGCTTTATAAATACATGCGTGAAAAATATCCGCACCTGAACCTGATCGTTAAAGAAACCATCACCGAGGAAGTGATCCATGAGTTGAAGAGCAACCGAATGGATTGCGGTATTGTCGTCACCCCACTTAAAGATTCTTCTATCAAGGAAGATATTCTTTTTTACGAAGAACTTTTTGTCTATGTATCAAAGAAGAATGCCCTCTATGATAAAAAATATGTGTTGGCCAATGAGATTGATCCAAACCAACTTTGGTTGTTGGAAGAAGGACATTGTTTCCGGTCGCAGATTTTAAATTTATGTGAATTGCGGAAGGCAAGTGATTTTCATTTTCAATACGAAACCGGAAACATCGAAACGCTGAAGCGTATGGTCGATAAAAGTGATGGCATTACGATCTTACCTGAATTGGCCGTAATGGAATTTAGTGCAACGCAACGAAAATTGGTCAAGCAACTAAAGGAACCGCGACCTGCCCGGGAAGTAAGCATTGTTACGCATCGCGATCATATCAAAACGAAACTGATCAAAACATTGAAAGAAGAGATACTGAACATTGTGCCGAAGCAAATGCAGAGACTGAACAATAAAAAAGTAGTGGAGATTAATTACTAGCATTTCGATAATGATCTATATTATCTTCAACAGTAATTCATATACTTTTAAATTGAAAGTACTTTGAAATAAATTGATTTAAATTTAGATTTGCCCCACAAGGTAGGAGATATGAAGATTGAACCGAAAACCGATTTATCCGCTGGTCTAATAAGAAAGATTAAAGCAATGATCCTCTTTGTTATAATTGGATTGGTGGTAAGTGGAATAACTGCCTTTCCAATCCTTACAGAACTGGAGATCGCAAATACTACTATTTCCAGGTTTGAATTGACTGGTCAACTACCAACGTGGGTAAAGCAAGTATTCACCGGTGTAAAAGAAACCCATTCGAAATATCCATTCATCGCCTACGGAACAGATTGGCTTGCCTTTGCGCATCTTGTGATTGCCGTGGCCTTCATCGGTCCGTTTCGAGACCCTGTTCGAAACATTTGGGTAATCGAATTTGGAATCATCGCATGTGTTGGGATTTTTCCGTTAGCATTCGTAGCCGGTGAAGTTCGTGAGATCCCTATGTTCTGGCGATTTATTGATTGTTCTTTTGGGCTCGTGGGTGGAATGGTTTTGTGGCAATGCTACCTGTGGATTAAACAATTGGAAAAAATCAGACCCTATCAACCTTCCTGATAACATTGTTTTTTGGGTATGCTTAACATCTTGCCATCCACATAATAGCCTTTGCATTCCTGATCGTATTCTGTTAAATAGCGACTCAAAAGCAACACACCATGATCACAAAAATTATCCCCATCATTTTCATTTTAATCCTCGTCATTGGCTGTGCCAAAAAAGATTCTTCCCAAAAAGAGTTTAGCGTTGAATATGAAAAATTTGAACTTGATAATGGACTCGATGTTGTTTTTCATATTGATCGTTCCGATCCTGTTGTTGCCGTTGCGCTAACAGCACATGTTGGTTCGGCTCGTGAAAAGAAGGGAAGAACAGGTTTCGCGCACCTCTTCGAGCATCTTTTGTTTCTCGAATCCGAAAATCTTGGGAAAGGTGGTCTTGATAAAATGAGTGCACGGATAGGCGGGTCAGGTGCTAATGGTTCAACCAGTCGCGATAGGACCAATTATTTTCAAACGGTTCCAAAAGATGCACTGGAAAAAATGATTTGGGCGGAAGCAGACAAACTCGGGTGGTTCATTAATACTGTTACGGATCCGGTTTTGGCAAAAGAAAAACAAGTTGTAAAAAATGAGAAACGACAAGGTGTGGACAATCAACCATATGGTCATACTTCCTATGTGATCGATAAAATTCTTTATCCCGAAGATCATCCGTATAACTGGCAAGTCATTGGCTCACTTGAAGACTTACAAAACGCAACCTTAGCAGATGTAAAAGAATTTTTTAAACGGTGGTATGTACCCAACAATGTTACACTTACCATTGCTGGAGATTTTGATCCTGAACAGGCAAAAGCATGGGTAAAGAAATATTTTGATGAGATTCCAACCGGGGAACCCGTTCAACCACTTACTCCTCGCCCCGGTAAAGTTGCCAGTACGAAGAAAGTTTATCATGAAGATAATTTTGCACGTCTGCCCGAACTAACACTGGCATGGCCAACGGTGGAGCAATACCATGCGGATGCCTATGCCCTAGACGTACTTACCGATTATCTTTCTAACGGTAAAAATGCACCCCTTAACCAGGTGCTAATCGATGATCAAAAGCTTACCGACAATGTTCGCATGTTCAATCGAACTTCTGAATTGGCGGGTCAATTGCATTTATCTGTTCGGGCTTTTGCCGATAAAGATTTAGATGAAGTTTCTGCTGCTATTGAAACAGCGTTTACAAAATTCGAACGTGATGGGATATCACAAAAAGACTTAGAGCGCATTAAGGCGGGACAAGAGACCAGTTTTTACAATGGACTTTCCAGTGTATTAGGGAAAGGATTTCAACTAGCCCAGTACAACGTCTTTGCAAACAATCCCGGATTTATCAATGAAGATATTCAACGTGTATTGGCAGTAACAACAGAGGATGTAATGCGGGTGTATACTACCTACCTGAAGGATAAAAATTACATCGCCACTTCATTCGTACCGAAAGGTAATTTGGAAGCTGCACTTGCTGGTTCTGAAATGGCGGAAGTAGTGGAAGAAAAAATTGTACAGGGTGTAGAAGAAGATTTTGATTCTTCCATTCAGGCCAGTTATGAAAAAACACCTTCAAGTTTTGATCGCTCGGTAGAACCGTCCTATGGAAAAGCCCCGGAGATAAAAATTCCAACGGTTTGGGAGGAGTCACTTTCTAAGGGTATGAAAGTTTATGGAATAGAAAATAGTGAAGTGCCGTTGATTCAGTTCAATATTGTAATGGATGGAGGTCAACTACTAGATGATCCAAATAAGGTAGGGGTTGCCAATCTGCTCGCGCAGCTCATGACCAAAGGAACCAAAACTAAAACCACTGCAGAACTGGAAGAAGCGATTGAGCAGTTAGGAGCTTCCATCAATATTTCTGCAAATACGGAGAACATAGCAATTTCTGTAAATACCTTGAGTAGAAATTATCCTAGCGTACTCGAACTGGTAAATGAAATCATTCTTGAACCACGGTGGGATTCTGTTGAGTTTGAACTGGCAAAACAATCAACCCTGAGTCGTATCCGACAACAGGAAGCCAGCCCAAATGCGGTTGCCCAAAATGCTTACAACAAATTGATGTATGGAGAAGGAGATATTCGATCAACGAATTTGTTGGGGAGCATAGCGTCAGTCGAATCGATTATGCTGGATGATTTAAAAACGTACTATGAAAATTTCATTTCGCCATCTGTAGCCCGAACACATGTCGTGGGGGCGCTTAGTAAAGAAGAGGTAGTAGCACCGCTGCAAAAGCTAACGGAGGCCTGGCAAGTAAAAGTTGTAACCATCCCTACTTTCAAGACACCGGAAAGACCTGAAAAATCGATTGTCTATTTCTATGATATTCCGGATGCAAAACAATCCGTGTTGCAAATTGGTTATCCAGCGCTGGCTTCAACTGATCAAGACTATTATTCCGCAGTAGTGATGAACTATATTTTAGGTGGTGGTGGTTTTGCTTCACGCTTTACGCAAGAACTACGAGAAGGGAAAGGGTATACGTATGGTATTCGTTCATCATTTTCAGGTGGGAAAACGAGTGGGTCTTTCACCGTTAGTACCGGTGTTCGCACCAATGTTACGTATGAATCAGCACAATTGGTAAAGGATATTCTTGCGGATTACGCAAGAACGTACTCCGCTCAAGACCTTGAAACAACAAAGAGTTTTATGATTAAAAGTAATGCTCGTGCATTCGAAACGGCTGGTGCCAAGCTAAGCATGTTGGAGAATATAAGTGAATATGGTTGGGCACCGGACTACGTGAAAGGAAGGGAAAAAATTGTCAATGAGATGACGGTTGAACAAGTTCAGGAGTTGGCCAACCAATATGTTGATCCCAACAAAATGATTTGGTTGTTTGTTGGGGATGCGAAAACACAACTTGAAAGACTTGAACAACTGGGTTTTGGAAAGCCAATTCTGATTAACAAAGATCCAGTAACGACTGAAATCAATCGTTAGTGCTGTGCGTTTACGCCATCAAGGTCAATTAAAACTTTTAAACCGGAAATAGTTTACCCAAGTTGTGGAATATATTACCCCTGGCGTTTTAATATAAACACATCCCAAGGTGTTGGATGACAAGTCTTTTATTCATGGCACGTTATTTCGCTTTTACTCTCAAATACATTCAAATCAAATTTTGAAAAAATGAAAAAGATAATCTTGTTAGTCCTTTTAGTTGCCGGATGGAACCTTGCTTCAGCACAGTATGCGTTACCTAAAGGCAAAGCACAATTCAATGCAGGTCTCGGGTTTTCTTCCTGGGGTGTTCCTGTTTATGCTGGCTTTGATGTTGGAGTACACCGTGATATTTCTGTCGGTGGTGAGTTTTCATTCAGGTCGTATAATAACCGTTACAATGGTAATAACCGGTATAATCATTCTATTATTGGTTTGTCGGGAAATGGAAATTACCATTTTAATACCATCCTTAATATGCCTACCGAGTGGGATTTCTATGCTGGTTTAAACCTTGGTTTTTATGTATGGAATTCAGATGATGACTACGATGGAAGCGAGGGTTCTGGTCTCGCATTAGGTGCTCAGGTAGGGGGTCGCTATTATTTTACAGAGCGGTTTGGTATCAACCTTGAATTCGGATCAGCGTCAGCATTTTCCGGTGGAAAATTTGGCATTACGCTTAAACTTTAAGTGAGGTCAAATCCAATAAAAGAATTTAGAATTTAAGAAAGCCGGATCTCGAAAATGGGATCCGGTTTTTTTATCTGTATTTCACACTAGATGCCATCTCAAAAATCAATTCTATATGTCAGCCTGAGCCTGCCTGCGAATAGCCTCTACGGCAAAGGCAGGCTTGTCGAAGGCAAGTTCGGAGTCAATCAATAAGGTTTCGATAAACTCAACCTGACAGTTGTGTTATTTTTGAGGTGGCTTTTAAATGTTAACGGCTAAGTTTAGCTTTTAAGCAGGTTATTATTTATGATTTTGATAGCTATACAACTTTTGAAAGTTTCAACTTATCTTTAGCAAAGGAAACACAATTAAATAGTTTCTCATTGTGTCTCATTAGATTTTTAAAGTTGTATGAATAAAGTTAAATTCCTCTGTATCGTTTCTCTCTTAATTTTATTCCAACATTGTAGTACTGACGAACCTGTTCCAGTAACTAAGTCGTTGGCTGCACAGTGGGCAGATGTATCAATAAAAATCATAAAGGACAGCCCCGCGAATTCACCAACCTATACCTCACGTTCCCTTGGATACATGGGCATAACCATGTATGAATCGGTGGTGCATGGAAGCATGGTTCACAAAAGTTTGGTGGGGCAACTCAATGAACTCAATGAGCTTCCGATACCCACGCCCGATACAGAATACGATTGGGAGTTATCCTTAAATGCAGGGCAGGCCGCTATCCTTAAAAGTCTTTATCCACACATGAATTCAACAAGCCTCGCTACCATCAACAACCTGGAAGCTGATGTCTATGATGAAAGAATTAACACAATCGATGCTGCTGTAGCCGATCGTTCTGTTTTATTTGGTAGGGCCATTGCAACGGCAATCTTTGAATGGTCAAAAACGGATGGAGGGCATGAAGGATATCTTAAGAATTTTGATTTTGATTATGTGTTTCCTTCCGGGCCGGGGTATTGGTTTCCACCTGCTGTTGGCCAATCGACATCGCTGCGGCCATTGCATCCGCATTGGGGCAATAACAGGACGTTCGTTGTAAGCAACAGTGAATTACCGGTGCCTTCAATGGCTGCGTACTCCACATCATCTGCTTCCGAGTATTATCAATTTTTTCATGAAGTCTATGCGAAGCGGAGTTCCCTCAGCAATGAAGATAAGCGAATCGCTGCATGGTGGGCAGATGACCCAACACAAACTGCTTCTCCTCCCGGCCATTCTTATAATTTGGCAACCATTGCTGTTGAGTCAGCCGAAGTTGATGTATTCACAGCTGCGGAAGTGTATGCAAAAGTGGGAATGGCGGTTGGCGATGCATTTATTTGTTGTTGGAAAGCAAAGTATACCTATCATTCAGAACGACCTTTTCCATATATCTATCAATTTATTGATCAAAACTATCGGCAATTTTGGCCGGAGCCTCCATTTCCGGCTTTCCCTTCAGGACATGCAACCCAATCAGCGGCAGCTGCCATTGCAATGATCAGTGTGTTTGGTGAAAATTTTTCACTCGTTGATGATACCTACAAAAGGAGATCTCCTGATTTTGAAAGAATACAGTATCGAACACGCTCGTTCAACAACATTTGGGAGACCGCTGAAGAGTGTGCATACAGCAGGTTTTTAGGCGGCATCCATACCCGTCAGGATAATGAAGCGGGAACTGCGCAAGGGCAATTAATTGGAGGGCAGGTGACTAATCTGGAATGGAAAAACTAGGCCTAGGTTACCAATTTTTCGACTGCTCAGATTTATTAAAACCGAAGGCATGAAATTTTGTAACTAATGGATTAACATAAAATATCGAAGTGCCCTCGCCATTCCATATTTAAACATAACAAAGAGTCTAAGTACGAACATCAATCGCCCGTATTTGTTTCTTGTACTTACTAGGTAGTAATAGTGCGCGCATCATCCAATCAAGCTTCAGGATCCTACTTAGCTTATACGATCCTAATAACAGATTCAATAACGATACTTTTCGGAAACCCAATAGAGCTCGCACAGTGTGGGGTGCTATACGGTTCTGTACTTCCAACAGAATTTGGTAACGCACCGCTCCCAAATGTTTTCGGTATTGCTTAAATAAATCATCAGTATAGCGACTGTGTTGTAAATTGTTAATTAGATGTTCTTGTCGCATGCGCTCGTATTCTTCAAAGGAAGTGGGCAATCCTTTAAGGTTCATCCCTAATCCCACGCGATTAAAAACCTGAAACACTTCTTCTTTTTCTTCAATTGTTAGTTTTCGTTCCAGCACTTCATACGACCGGATTGAATAATCGATCAGTAAAAATAGCACATCGCGATATGCCCAGTCAGGAATAGAAGCAGCCCGTTTATTTTCCACACTTCCGTGGATGGTGTTCATGGTATGTATTGCTTGCAAGGCCTGTTGCTTTTCCGAAAAGATAATTGCTTTTGCATACGACACGGTGGAGAAAAGCCGCCCGATAGGGTCGGCTGGAAGTCGACCGGTAAAGTATAGCCAATCAACTGCTTTGTTGAGCGCAAACTCGGCTGCTGCTCCCGCAAAGATGAAAAGTACCGTATCACTCTTTCCCCAGATCTTCCGCACAATCGAATCCTGATCAACAAAATATTCCACACTCATATCAACTCTTTTTTCAATACCACTTTCTCTACAATCAACACAATACCAATTCCCGCGATATACGATAGAATATCCAACCATGCAAAAGAAGTTCCAATCACTGTTCGTGCAACGACAGATTCTTCCAATCCAAGTTTCTCTACAATTTTTATGTATTGCAAAATCTCGATTACGAAAGCAAAGATCAATACGCCTAACGCCAACGGAGCAATAGTGAAATCGAATAAGGATTTCACAAAACAATAAATCAAAATAACAACCAATATGTCCCCTCCATACGGACGGATAAACTGATCCTTTGCATACAATGCTATTACCACTTCGATAATGAAGATCAGCATGGCAATTATCGCGTATTGGTAATTAAATTTCATTTTGAACCTGTATTTTATTTCAGTAAATTTCATTCAGATCACACTAACAATTTTTTTTTATCATTCCCACTGCTATATTTGAGCCGTATATAAATTAGTTAGCCCTCATAAACGAACAAATCATGAAAATCACAAAACTTCTATTCTTAGCTATTTCTATTCTCCTTTTGTCTTGTAGCGAAGATGAGGATCCCTTGCCTACAGAAGAAGGAATGCTTGGAACATGGATTATCACCGACCTCACGTACAGTGGGTCGACTACTACCACAGTAGCGGGTATCTCCCCGATAAAAGCAGATTTTACTGGCTTTGGAAAAGATATGGACCTCACGACAACCTTTAATGCTGACCCGAACACCGTTACCAGCGAAGGGAGCTACACGATTGAAATAACAACCACCGTTCTGGGTATGTCCGAAACAGAGGAAGTTGAATTTGAGGAAGCAATCATGGATGGCACGTGGGAATTAAACGGCAAAACCTTAACCGTCACGAATCCCGGTGGTACACAAGAAGGGACTATTGTAAGCCAGACAAGTACATCCATGAAAATAAAAGTCAGTATTGATCAAACAGAGAGTGGTGCCGGTTACACAGTCCGGACGAGAGTTAATGGTACGTATACTTTTGTTAAGCAGTAATAGCATGCTGTCTTAATTTTTTGGAATAAGAAACACTTTTCGGTTTCGGATAAACTTCAATTGGATCACAATCACAATACTGAGCACCACCAATAAAAACCACGAAGATATTTTACCAAGACTGACCATTTTCCATCCTACATGTTGGGATGCATATTTCCAGGCACCCAGGTAGGTGGCGATGTTTTCGCCTATCCAGATAAAAAATCCGATTAAAAGAAACGATAGCACGAGTGGCATTTTCCGAACAAAATTATTAGTGTTGAACAGTACCTTTGTTTGCCAGAAGACAACAATCAGTAATACTGTAATAACCCAACGGAAATCATAAAAATAATGATGGGTGAAAAAATTCAGGTAAATGGCTATTGATATACATGCAGCCAAAAAAATGCCCGGCCAGTTTTCTATTTTCAAATCAAACCAGCGCCACGCCTGGCAAACATAACTTCCCACACTGGCATACATAAACCCACTGTACAACGGAACACCATAAAATTTTGTGTAAGCGAATTCGGGATAATACCAGGAACCTTTCTGCACTTTGTAAATTTCCATGATGATGCCCAACACATGAAACATCGTGATGACCAGCAACTCATTTCCGGATTCCATTTTGGTGAAATACATGAAAGCCTGCATCGCGATACACAAGATCAATAAGAAATCATAGCGCGGTAGAAAGGGGAGAGGAACCAGTTTGGATAAGATCAAAAAGCAAAAGATACACGCGGGAAAAAAGCAGGCGAGCATCTGTTTAAAAACAAAGGCACTCAGTTCTTTTAGTAAAGCCTCCGTTCCTAAAGCGCCTGTATTTCGTAGCGAATAGAAGGTAAAGAAAATCAGACTCCGCATACACTGACTGCTGAACGTCTGTTATCCTTTTGCTTTTTCTTGGGATTGGTGATGCGCGACATAGCGAAACAACGATCCCGCAAAAGCAAAGAGGATCGCGAAGAACCCGTTCACTGCAATGATTTCTATAACTGAGCTACCGGGATAATTTTGCATACCAACTAGTAAAGCAATGACCGCTACCAACACTAATGAGATGGCCATGGCATACATGGTGCGCTCCATCCCGATGGTGGAAAAGCGGAAAATGATCGTGCCCAGAATACCCACGGCAATTACGCCCATGTACATCAAATTGCCAGCATGCGCACCACCACCGATCAATCCTACCGCCAGATTTGCCCACACCAGCAACAGGGTGGAACCTAATGCCACAGCAATCGCAATGCGGTTTATGAGGTTGTGAATATACCGGGTAGCGATAACGTACGAAGCACCAATACCGAAAAGGAGGGCACCCATAATGATGAAATCACCGATGCTCCAGTCTACTTCCGCAGTGAACTGCATCGCGATTAATGGGATCGATAAAAGAAGGGCAGTGCCAAGGGCGACAATTAAAAGGCCTTTTTTAATGCTGGTTTGTTTTTCCATGATTTAGTCCTGAATAAGCATGCCTCAAAGATAAATAAAAGTACTTTGTATTTCAAAGTTAAAGATAAAATTATTGTGTTTTATGGGGCAATTTGTAAAGACGAAGTAATCATTCTTTTCAGATTTCCATACATTTAGTAATGAAGGCAAACCCATACAACTATGTTCAGGCATTATTTCATCACCGCCATTCGCGCTTTCTATAAACGTAAAGACGGAAAAGGAGCAGGGGTACTCTTTACCTATATCAATGTGTTGGGATTGACTGTTGGATTAGCAGCCTTTCTCGTGATCGTCCATATCGTTCAGTATGAACTGAGCTATGACCGCCACTTTTTAAACAGCGCTGAAACGTATCGTGTAGCAGTAAAAAAAATTGAGAACAATACGGTAGTAATGGAAAGCGCCCGTAGCTATCCGGGACTGGTTGCGCTCTTGAAAAATGAAATCCCCGAAGTGGTGGATGCTGTCCGCATCTATAAAGAAGAATGTATGCTTCATTATAAAGAAGCAGATACAAAATTTAACAGACAACATACCTTTTGGGCGGATGGAAGTTTTGCTTCGGTCTTCAATCTCGAATTCATCCGGCAAGGGGATCTGGCCATGCTCGATAAACCCTGGGGTGCTATTATTTCTGAATCAGGAGCGAAACGTTTTTTTGGAACCGACTGGGAAGGAAAGAAAGATCCGATTGGCAAGACCATTTATTTAAATGAAAGCCTGGGCTTCACCATACAAGGGGTGTACAAAGACCTGCCACCCAATTCACACATGCAAGTAGACTTTGTGGTATCGTGGTCAACGCTGGTATTGCTTGCCGGAAATGTTTTTGAAAACAGTCTTCCGCCCGATTGGAATGCCAGTTACGTTTACCTCCAACTTAAACCCGGTGCATTGCCCGAAAAAGTAGAAGCCATGATGGCCCAAATTATGGAAGACCGTATTCCGGAAACAGCCACACGCGAAGTGGCGTATGATTTTTATCTCCAGCCGGTTCACGACATCCATTTGCAATCCAATATTGGTGATGAATTGCAACCCAACGGAAGCCGTTCGTTTGTGTATTCGTTGATCATGGCCGCTGCGCTTATTCTGGTGATTGCCTGGATCAACTTTATTAATCTGTTAACAGTGCGTTCACTGGAGCGAACAAAAGAAGTAGGCGTGCGCAAGGCCATTGGTTCTTCCCGAAGACAACTGGTGAACCAATTCCTGTTCGAAGCACTGTTGTCTAGTACGCTAGCCGGAGTTTTAGCCCTCGCACTTGTTTACTTTTCGCGCGACACCATCCAATCAATTACACAAATTCCTATTCCTATTATTGAGTTGACAGAACAGGGGTTCGAAACGTTTATCGTGTTTGCTGCCATCCTGGTTTTCGGTGGACTGATTGCAAGCCTGTATCCTTCGCTCGGCTTAGCATCGGTGCAAACTGCTGAAGTTATCAAAGGAAAAATCAGCGCCCACACTGGCAAAGGACATTTCCGGAAGGCGCTGCTATCCTTTCAGTTTTTCTGTTCGGTTTTTCTTTTAACATCTACGGTAGTGATCTATAAGCAAGTGAACTTTATGCGTAGTCAGTCGCTGGGGATGGAGCCCGACCAGGTGGTGGTGTTGCATTCACCACGTTCGTTGATCGGCAATGAAAAACGGATTTCATATTTTAAAAATCTGATAGTCCGTAAACATACCACTAAATTACACTAAGGATAAGGTTATCAAATAGATTCACCGAATACCTTCTGTTCAGCTTGAAGCAGAACTCATCAAGGTATAATTGCAAATACTTTTCTTTGATCACATGATA
>JBGTGG010000067.1:0-12278 GCA_041746855.1 Cyclobacteriaceae bacterium
TTCATCGCTATTGGTATTTAAGTGTAATGCTACTTCTTGATCGCGCAATAATTTTTGAAGAAAAACGCGTGCGCGACTTAATTGTGATTTGGAGGTATTTTCGCTGATGCCGAGTTGTTCCGCAATTTCCTTGTGCGAATAGCCATCAATGGCATACATATTAAAAACAACGCGGTACCCGGGTGGAAGTTCCTGAATAAGGTTGATAAGGTCCTCGACCTCCAGGTGGTTGCCAAGTTGATCGAGATCCGGCTGGCGATCGGCAGCCTCCAGGTCTGTTTCCAAATACATCGTTTTATTCCTGCGAATTGACGACAAGGCTTCGTTTACCATGATCCTGCGAATCCACCCTTCAAAACTTCCTTCCGCTTTAAACTGATCTATTTTGTCGAATATTTTTGTGAAGGCAGTAACCAGTACATCTTCTGCTTCCATGCTATTTTTTACATACCGGAAACAGATGGAATACATCTTGCCCGAATAGGCATCATAGAGTTGCTTTTGCGCGTTTCTGTCGCGTTTTAAGCATCCTTTGACCAGTTCTTCTTCCTTAGCGCTGTAGATTTTGAACTCCATTTAAACGTTTTCAGTAACAAGATGCAGAAACAGTTACGCGGGTTGCACGACCGTAAAATTAAGTTTTATTCCCTTTACGGGAAATCAAAACAATCTGATTAAAAATAGAAAAAAAAATCCCGATTGCTCGGGACTTTTTGTCTTGGTATACAGGAATTACCGGTTCCGGATTACGCGTGGACTGCCGCGGTATGCAACTTCACTGGCAAAACTTTCTTCCATTTCGAGGGTGCCCGTTACATTTACTTTTGCACGGGAAACACCGTTTACATCAATCCGGGCGTCACGAACTTCAAAATCGTATGCGTTGAGTTTTGAAGCACCCTGAACTTCGGCATTGAGACGCTGGCCAATTCCTGAAAGGTTTACTTCGCTGGCGCCACTGATTTCTATTGATAAATTTTCAACGTTAATATCACCGCGAACTTTCATAGCACCAATTACCTTTAAGTCCGTTTCTTTTTCGTTAAATCCTTTCAACGAAATTTTTCCGGCACCTTTCAGTTCAAGTTTACGCAAGGTGGGCATGGTGATGTTGATGCGCATTTCATCAAAACTGGTGACTACATTGTTTTTCCAGGAGAAGCGTTTGTTCTCTTCCAAATCAATAACCAATTTATCGCCATCTTTAAAAACACGATACCGGTCCTTTTCCCGTGAGGAACCAATCAACTCTACCGAATATACATCCCCTTGTTCAATTCGCAAATCAACCGCTCCACTTACATCCAGTGCGTCAAAATTAGTTAACCCAAATCCATCACCTTCAGAAAATCCATTACCTTCAGAAAATGCATCTTCAACGTTTTCTTCAAAATGCGGAGTTTCTTTTGCCTCGGGGCAGCTTACACAATGCAACCCAAACTCCGTCATGATCCAGCTTTGTTTTTTTCGCAATGAATAATCGTATTGTTTGAGTATCCTGTAAAGTCCATCATCAATCACAAAGGGTGTATTGTATGGAATGTACAAGGTCATATCCAACCGTTGTGCCCGAAAGATTGCATCTTTTCTAAACTGGATGTTTGAATCAAACGTGAAAATTGAATCATTAAAAGAAACCGCATAGTCTACCATTTGTGCATTTTCCATGGCAGTAGACCTTGTGCTTCCTTGTGCTTCAAAGTGTTGCTCCAATTTAAATGTTGGCTCATCATGCCCACGCAAAGTCAAGTGTGTTACATCATAATCATCCAGGCCTACTTCATTGATTTTCAATACAGCAGTTTTGCCTTCAAGGTCGTATGTATTTTCAACCTTGTACTCACCTTCTTCTTTAAAGTTATAGACGATGCTCGGGATTCCGATTGAAAGCGTGATCAAACTAAAGAAGAACAAGATAAACAACGACCAGCCTACAGTTGCACTGAACACAATGCGCTTTGCTATTGCTGACACCCCTAACAGGATTACAAAAATTCCCGGGATAATGGCTGCGAAAAATCCGGCCAATGTTGTCCACACAGGAAAGCTTCGCTGAAAGGCTTCCAACGGAAATCCGATTTCATGAAAGTCGAGTCCCCAAAGGATGGGCATGCTGGCACCGGAGAGGAGACCAAAAAGTATTCCTGCAGTCATCACTACTGAAATCGTCATCGTCAATCCCAACAAGAAGATAAAAACCCCAATGGCAACACGGATTACCTCTACAAGCGGGCCCAGGATTTTTCCGAGTCCTGTCAATAGAAAGCCAATTAACCGGAAGGGAAGTAATAAGATTTTTACAAACACACTTTCCTCTTCATCTTCCTTTACATTAAGATTTTTTTTGATGTTGGATTCAATATTGGAAAGTGTAACGGGTTCTCCTTGCATTTGCATTTTATCGGTAAGCGACCGGGCTTCAGGCAGCACAATCCAAAGAACAGCATACACCACCATTCCAAGGCCACCAAAAAATGAAAAGATCACAAACAGGATTCTGACAGCAATGATATCGATGCCAAAAAATGAGGCAACACCTCCGGCTACACCGCCTACAACTTTTCGATCGGTATCCCGATACATTTTCTTGGTTGCTTCAGCTTCATCTAAATCAAATGAACCGGGCACAACAATCCACATGATAATATAGACCCAAAGCGTTAACCCATAGGCAAAGGCCAGAACAGCAAACAATAAGCGTATCCAAACCGGATCGATATTTAAATAGGTACCCAAACCGGAACAAACACCGCCCAATATTTTTCGTTTTTGGTCACGAAACAGGGTTTTATGCGCTGATGTATGTTGCTTTTGTTCTGAATGGGAACTGTTTTTCTGCTCTGATGAAGACGCCTTCGACTGGCTGGATTCTTCTTCTTCTGCCGCCTGAAAATCCCGAACGCTCCCCATTGTGGTAATGAGGGAACTTACATCTTCGGCAGTAATCACCTGCTTGCCTTCATTCAGTTTGGATAGAAAAATCTCCGCAATACGACTTTCGATATCCGCCAGGATCTCACTACTGTCTTCAAAAGAAGAGAAATATTTATTTATCGAGTCGAGGTATTTTTTTAAGGTATCAAAGCCATCTTCTTCAATGTGGAAGATGATGCCGCTGATGTTGATGCTAATATTCTTTTTCATGAAGGTTATGCGTTTGATTTGGTGGTGATCATTTGTGTGGAGTGCACGAGGTCATCCCAGGTTTCAGTAAGTTTTTCCAGAAATTTACTGCCTTTATCCGTAAGGGTATAATACTTACGCGGAGGTCCTGATTTGGATTCAATCCATTTGTATTCCAACAGGCCGGCATTTTTCAGACGGGTGAGGAGTGGGTACAATGTCCCTTCCACAACAATCATTCGGGCAGCCGTCAGCTCATCCAGCATATCGGATGCATACACCTCGCCCCTCGAAATGATATGGAGGATGCAATACTCCAAAATCCCCTTTCGCATCTGTACTTGGGTGTTTTCCACATTCATAAATCCATTGTTAAATCGTTTACAGTACTAGTATACGGAAAAGTACTATGTATGGCCAAGTACTAGATGTAAATTCTTGAGATTTTTTCAAATCCTTGAATTTTACTTAAAAAAGCACGGTTTTGATTACTTTCGCGATTGGCTTTGTATCAACACACTGAAATCAGTGCATGAATCTTAATCTCCTTCTTTGTTTCTTTATTCTGGGCATGAGCATGGCTGCAAATGCGCAATTTGGCAATGAATGGATCAATTATTCCCAGGAGTATTATAAAATATCCACCGCGAAGGATGGCCTGTATAAACTAACATCTACTGATCTACAGAATGCCGGGGTCTCGGTTTCTTCGATTAACCCCCAAAATATTCAAATCTTCCATCGGGGAATAGAGCAAGCCATTTATGTGGAAGGGCAGGGAGATGGGAATTTTGATGCGTCAGATTTCATAGAGTTTTATGGAACAAAGAATGACGGAACCTTGGACCAGCCGCTTTATTCAACTGGAAATCAACCGCATCCCTACCACAGTTTATTCAGTGACTCTACTTATTACTTTTTAACGGTAGGCCCCTCTGCGGGAAAGCGAGTCACCCATTTTTTTGAAGACAATACCACAAACATTCCCAAAGAGGTTTCCCATCAGGATGAAAAGTTATTGGTGTTGGCAAACCAATATGGCTTCGGCTATTTAGAGAACTCGTATATATCGAATACGGTCTTTGATCAAGGGGAAGGCTGGACGGGAACTGAAATACGCCAAAACCAATTTCAGAATTATACCATCCCCAATGTTATTAATGGAGTACAAGCAGTTGGATTGCCAACACTAGAAGTGCTTTTGGTGGGCAGAGGTAGCATGGCGCACGTGGCAGAAATTTCTGTAGGCCCTTCTGCCGGCTCATTACGATCAGTTGGAACGGTTAACTTTTTCGCGTTTGCAACAACAACCTTTGATCAAAACTTAAGTTGGTCTGACATTGCGGCTGATGGTACGTTGATCGTTCAAGTAAAGGCATTGGGTGCTGGTGGGGCTGATCGGTTGTCTGCTTCTTATATTAAAGTTAAGTATCCACAAGCTTATAATTTGAATGGAGTAGTTGAGAAAGTATTTTATGTATCGGCAAATGCAGGAAATAAATCGTATATCGAAATCGACAATCCACTGGTCAATCAAAAGGTGGTGGACATAACGGATAAAAATAATCCGGTCTATATCGGCACCACTACTTCTGGAACACTGAACGCAGTAATACCCAACACAACTGGCGCGCGTAGAGTGTTGGTGACGAATCTTGCGGGCACCCCCATCATAAAAAAAATAAACTTCCAACAGATAGTCCCCTCCGCTTACGATTACATCATCATTACCCACAAGGATTTACGGAAACCAACCGCGAATTATTCAGATCCGGTATTGGCCTATGCATCCTATCGTGCATCATCCGAAGGGGGAAGCTACAATCCGTTGGTTGTTGATATCGATCAACTTTATCACCAATTTAATTACGGTGAGATTTCACCACGGTCTATTTTTAATTTCATGAAATACCTGGCAGCAACCAATTTGCCGAAGTATTTATTTTTGGTAGGAAGAGGGTTGGATGTTTCTGGAAATTATCACCGTAACCCGTGGGTGTATCCGGTACTTCGCGATCTAGTTCCTTCTGCCGGAAATCCGGGCTCGGATATGTTTTTTACTGCTGGCTTGGGTGGAGTTCCCCATGTTCCGGGCGTACCAACGGGAAGGATACCCGCAACTAAGCCTGACCATGTGGCCGCATATTTAGATAAGGTAAAAGAAACCGAAGCACTTCCGCATGATGCCTTGTGGCGTAAAGATTTATTGCACTTAAGTGGAGGCATTGAACCAGGGGAACCGGAACTATTTAGCCAGTTCATGAAAGAGTTTGAAGAAGTTGCTGTTCAACCCTACATGGGGGCGCAAGTTACAGCCGTAGCAAAACACTCCACCGAAACCGCGGTAACAGTAAACGTTGCGGAATATGTAAACAAGGGATTGAATTTGGTAACTTTTTTTGGTCACTCATCTTCCACTACGCTCGACTTTGATGTAGGGTTTGTTTCCGATCCTGTAATGGGATATGATAATAAAGGTAAGTATCCAATGTTTTTGATCAATGGATGCAATGCCGGTGCTTTTTTTAGTGGACGCGAAATTTTCGGTGAAGACTGGATCAATACCGCCAACAAAGGAGCAGTTGGTTTTATTGCCCATAGTTATTTTGGATATGTTTCCACATTGCGTGCTTACTCCAATACATTTTATGAAGTGGCGTATGGCGATTCAACATTTTTGAAACGCGGGATTGGCGACATTCAAAAAGAAGTAGCAACACGTTACCTGGCAAAATACGGAACATCCCTGTCGAGCAAAACCCAGGTGCAACAAATGGTGTTGTTGGGCGATCCGGCTGTAAAGTTGGTTGGAGTAGACAAACCGGACTATGGCATTGATGATGCCGCGGTTACGCTTGAATCGTATGATGGTAAGCCCATCACTGCCTTGGCCGATTCATTTGCTTTGAAAATCAATATCCGGAATTTTGGTCGGGCGCAGAATGACTCCATTCGCGTGCGGGTAACACGCACCTTTAACGACAATACATCCACTACACATGATTCTATTTATTATGATATTTATTATCAGCAAGAAGTGGTCTTCAACATTTTGAAAGACCGCACGAGTGGATTTGGAAATAATTCTTTCTTTGTGGAAATCGATCCGGAAGATGATGTAGATGAATTGAACGAAGCGAATAATACAGCAGGCGCAACACTTTTTATACCATTGAATGGAACCAAGAACCTTTATCCACTTGATTTTGGCATTGCTAGTGAAACCAATATTAACCTGGTTTTTCAAAGTACAAATTTGATAACGGAAACACGAACTCTGTTGATCGAGGTGGATACAGTTCATACTTTCGACAGTCAATACAAAAAAGAATTTTCAGTTGATGCAACAACTATCGCTACTCAACCTTTTCAATTATTAAGCACCGATTCGCTGGCCTATTATTGGCGCACAAAATTGGCCAACCCGTTGCCGGGGGAAAGTGAAGAATGGGTTTTGTCTTCTTTTACGTTTATCAACAACGGACCAGAAGGGTGGGTACAACGCCATTTTCCTCAATACCTTGACAACACTACAATTGGATTAATAAAAGATCCCGAACTGCGTGAATTGCGTTTTGTCGAATCCATAACTCCCATTGACATTCATACCTATGGTGGGGCACATCCCGCGAGCAACACCGATACTAGTGTGAAAATTGATGGTGCCGAATTCAATCTTACACGACAAGGATTTATTTGCCGTGACAACACCATCAACTTAATTGCTTTTGATAAGTCAAGCACTGTTCCTTATCCGGGGATCGCTTTTACCTGGCGAAATTCAGCCGGCAGGATTTGCGGTCGTGAGCCGAATGTGATCAACAGTTTTCGCTGGAATGAACTTGAAACCGGAAACGGTGATGATATTTTCCAATGGGTCGATAATATTCCGGAAGGAGATTCGGTGGTTTTGTATTCGGTGGGTTATGCAGGGTTTCCAAACTGGTCGGCCAACGTAATCACTAAACTGGGGGAACTTGGTATTTCATCTTCGCAGATTACAACACTTGTAGATGGCGAACCGATTGTAATTTTTGGGAAGAAGGGAATTGCACCCGGTGCTGCAACTTTGTTAAAGACTTCAACGGTACCGTTGCCTTCGCAGGATTTAATTGTCAACAAAACCATTACGGGCCGTTATACCGATGGTGTGATGAAATCTGCATTGATCGGTCCGGCTTTAAGTTGGCAACAACTTTTAGTGGAGGCAGAAAGCAATGTTTCGGATGTTCATTCTTTTGATGTTGTTGGTGTTGACCTCCAAGGAAATGAAACTGCTTTACTATCCGATATCACCAACACAACCGATCTTTCATTTATTGATGCGGTTGCCTATCCCACGCTGCGTTTGATTTTTAAGACTGAAGATTTGGTAAACCTTGATGCCACGCAATTGAAGAAATGGTTGGTAACGTATACGCCCGTTCCAGAAGGTGTTTTAAGTTTTGAAGGAACAGCAATACCAATAGCACTGCAAGAAGGATCTACCTGGATTGGCAATTATGGTTTTACGAATATTTCAGGAACAGTATTTCCGGATTCGATCACTGTACAGAAAGAAGTGTACAATCAATTGAATCGATCGTCCACAAAAGTATTAACCAATATCAAATCACCGGCACCGGGCGAGACCACCGCTTTTGCTTTTGAAGTGAATACCCTTGGAAAAAAAGGACTAAACGATATCAATGTTTTTGTAAATCCGCGGTTGATCCCTGAGCAATATTATGAAAACAATGTATTGGAAATGCCGGGATACTTAAATGTTTCTTCAGATACTTTTAAACCCGTTTTAGAAGTTTCAATTGATGGCCGGGTGGTGCAAAATGGAGATGTGGTTTCCCGAAATCCAAAAATGAAAATCAAACTATGGGATCAGAACCAATATGTTTTAAAGAGCGATACACTGGGTGTTTCGATCCTTCTTCAATTTCCATGTGAAGGGGCCTGTGCATTTAAACGCATCAATTTTTCGGATGCGAATGTAACGTGGAATCCTGCAACAACCACTTCCGATTTCTCGGTTGAGTATGCACCCACTAATCTGGAGGATGGATTGTACACACTTCGTGTGGAAGCAGCCGATGCCACCGGAAATATAAGCAGTGAGGGTTTTTACGAAGTATCATTTGTGGTACAGTCTGAATCATCCATTTTGTTCCTTCCTGTTTATCCTAACCCTTCAAACGATGTTTTTGTTTTTCCTATTCAGATCAATGGTGATGAAAATACAGCCTTGTTGGAGGTAAGAATTATTTCAGTCGATGGCAAAGTAATGCAGACGATGGCATCACCCAATATTTTGCATGTAGGGAGGAATGAAATAATCTGGGATGGAAAAAATGCCAGCGGAAATTTCGTTCCGGCTGGCATCTATGTTTATCAGTTAAAATTATCGACTTCTGATGGTGATAAAGTTCACCGTGGGAAGTTAATAGTTATTCATTAATGCTGATGGCCACCGGCTCCATGTACATGGCCGTGTTCCAATTCTTCTTTACTTGCATCCCTAATACTCATTACTTCTACAGCAAAGTTTAACTCAACTCCGGCCAAGGGATGGTTCGCATCAACCGTTACTTGTTCTGGACCAACTTCTGTTACCGTTACCACGCGCGTTCCATTATCTGAGCCCGCTTGAAATTGCATTCCGGGTTTAACATCCTGATCACCGAAAGCTTTCCGATCAACTTTTTGAATCATTTGCTCATCGCGCTTACCGTAACCTTTTTCAGGACTTACTTTTATGTCCAGTTTATCCCCTTCTTTTTTTCCTTCCAATCCTTCTTCCATTCCAGGAATAAGATTTCCGATTCCATGAATATAATGCAAAGGATCTTTTCCTTCACTTGAATCGATGATCTGACCACCGTTGTCTTTTAATGTGTAGTTAATGGCAACTACTTTGTTTTTGCTTACTTCCATTACATTGGATTTAATGATTTGAACTCTATTGATTTGATAGGATAAAGGTAGTAATCCTAAAATAAAATCACCTCCATTGTTTGATTTATTTGGTGTATTGATCACTTCCTACTGGTTGATTCAATAGATTTGCAAAACCGCAGAAGAAACGATGGACATAAAAAACATTTTTCCGGAATTTGACAACGAATTACTGGCTACGCTTGAGAAGCTCGGAACAGTTGCGGAGTTCGAAGAAGGCGAAATGTTGATGCGAACCGGGCAATATTTTAAAAACTCGATGATCATCCTGGATGGAACGGTGAAGTTGTATCGGGACGGGGAGGATGGTGAGGAATTTTTTCTATACTATTTAGAACGCGGAAATGCGTGCGCGCTTTCCATGATTTGTGCCACTACGAATGAAGCCAGCCAGATTAAAGCAAAAGCAATGACGTCTGTGCGCGCATTGACCATCCCGATTCAACACATGGATGAATTGATGCAAAAACGAAATTGGTATTATTTTGTTTTGGAGACGTATCGCGCGCGTTTTGAAGAGTTGTTGCAAGTGATTGATCAAATTGCTTTTCATTCGATGGATGAAAAATTGGAATTTTATTTAGTACGCCAATTTCAAACCCTGGGTACCGATCAACTTTCCATTACCCATCAGGAAATTGCAAGCGATTTAAATTCCTCGCGTGAAGTGATCTCCCGGTTATTAAAAAAGATGGAAGCACAGAAGCGAATTCAAGTTTCCCGTAATGCGATCACCAATTTAAATTTGTAATGTGACAACAGTCACGATTAATAAGATCCATACTTGCGATGTTTGCGCTAAAGAAATGAAATGGAGATAGTTGGGTATTTCGCAGCAGCGTTCATCGGTATTTCACTCGGGTTGATTGGTGGAGGAGGCTCGATATTGACGGTTCCTGTTTTGGTGTACTTATTTTCAATTGAACCAACGTTGGCCACCGCCTACTCTTTATTTATCGTGGGATCCACTGCCCTGGTTGGTGGAATTCGGAGTGCCATGTCCAAGATGGTGGACTTTCGTACCGCCATTGTCTTTGCGATTCCATCATTCGTTGCTGTGTTTTTAACACGCAGGTATCTTATTCCGGTTATCCCGGATGAGTTGGTAACGATTGGCGGATTTTTGATCACCAAAGATATGGCGATCATGGTTTTCTTTGCGCTCATTATGTTGGCCGCTGCGTTTAGCATGATTCGTGAAAATAGAAAAAATGAGGTAGTTGGCCCCGTTCAATACAATTATCCAATGATAGTGCTTGAGGGAATTGTTGTCGGAATGCTAACGGGAATTGTAGGAGCTGGTGGAGGTTTTTTGATTATTCCGGCATTGGTACTTTTCGCGAAGTTGCCGATGAAAAAAGCTGTCGGTACATCGCTGATCATCATTGCATTCAAATCGCTTATCGGGTTTTTAGGGGATATTGGATCGGGAACAGCGATTGACTATTCTTTTTTGATTGTGATTTCCCTGATAGCGATTGCTGGTATTTTTATCGGAATTTATTTATCTAAATTTATTCCAGGCCAGAAACTAAAAGTGGCGTTCGGGTGGTTTGTGTTGGTGATGGGGGCATACATTATTATAAATGAGATTTTTCTTGTGTAAAGTGACAGATGTCACAAAAAAAATAAGAATAGAAACGGATATTTGTAGTATAACAAAGTAAAGGGATATGAAAGTCGAACAAATTTATACCGGATGCCTTGCGCAAGGTGCCTACTATATTGAATCAGCAGGAGAAGCGGTGATTATTGATCCGTTGCGTGAAGTAGAACCTTACATCGAAAAAGCAGCGAACGATGGGGCCAAGATTAAATATGTTTTAGAAACCCACTTCCATGCCGACTTTGTATCGGGGCACGTTGATTTAGCCAAGAAAACAGGCGCCACAATTGTGTTTGGACCCACAGCCGAACCAACCTTTGATGCATACATCGCCAAAGATGGGGAAGAATTAAAAGTGGGAAATGTTACCATAAAAGTTTTGCACACACCGGGCCATACGGTTGAGTCTACAGTTTATTTATTGCGCGATGAAAGCGGTAAAGATTATGCCATCTTCAGTGGTGATACTGTTTTTCTTGGTGATGTTGGAAGACCTGATCTCGCCCAAAAAGCTGCACACATGACACAGGAAGAATTGGCGGGTATGCTGTTTGATTCCTTACGATCAAAAATATTGCCGTTGGCCGATGATGTGATTGTTTATCCCGCGCATGGTGCCGGTTCAGCATGTGGAAAAAACATGATGAAGGAAACGGTGGACACACTCGGCAATCAAAAGAAAATGAATTATGCATTGCGTGCCGACATGACACGTGAGGAATTTATAAAAGAAGTAACCGATGGCTTGCTTCCACCTCCGGGATATTTTCCAGAGAATGTGAAGATGAACAAGGAAGGGTACGAAAGTATCGACAACGTGTTGGAAAAAGGATTGAAGCCACTTTCACCGGAAGCGTTTGAAGCAGCAGCAAACGAAACAGGTGCGCTGGTGCTGGATACACGCAACCCCCGGGATTTCGCAAAAGGTTTTGTTCCCAATTCGATTAATATCGGAATTGATGGAAGCTTTGCCCCGTGGGTAGGTGCAATGATTCCGGGTGTTAACCATCCCATTCTATTGATAACAGAGGAGGGAAGGGAAGAAGAAGTGGTAACACGGCTTGCACGCGTTGGCTATGATCACACGCTTGGATTTTTAAACGGAGGTTTTACCAACTGGAAAAATTCAGGAAAGGATATAGACACGATCCAAACTATTTCCCCATCAGAATTCGCAAAGGAATACAAAAAGGGTATTCCGGTATTTGATGTGCGAAAGCCATCCGAATTTGAAGCGGAGCATGTCGATAAAGCATTGTCGGCACCCCTTGATTTTTTTAATAATCACATGACCGAGTTCCCGAAGGAAGGAAAATTTTTTATTCATTGTGCGAGTGGCTATCGTTCCATGATTGCGGCTTCAATTTTGAAAGCAAGGGGTATCGAAAATTTTGTAGAAGTAGAAGGTGGCTTTAAGGAGATTGCTACAACCGACATTCCGAGGACGGATTACGTTTGTCCGACTACTTTAAAATAGGATTTGATTGCTGAAAGGTTAATACAGGTGTACAGCCTGATTATAAATCCATTTATATAAAATTTTAAATATGAAGGTGTTGAAAATGTATGGTGTGTTGGCGCTGATCCTTTCCTTGGTGATAAC
>JBGTGG010000068.1:0-47781 GCA_041746855.1 Cyclobacteriaceae bacterium
TTTTCTGGACATCAATATGCCCGTAATGGATGGTTGGGAATTCTTAGAAGCCTTTCAGAAAACAGCAACTGCTGCGGTGAAAAAATGCAAAGTGTTTATGCTTACCTCATCGATCAGTCCGTATGACATAGAGAAATCCAAACATTACCGAACGGTTTATGATTTTGTATCAAAGCCACTAACAACAGAGAAATTGAACGCCATGACAAGTTGATTTTAAAATCGCTTTCTAAGGAATTTAATTTAATGAATAAACAAAAAGTAAAAAGAAAATCATGGAAACAGTTATTAGCAATAAAGGGATCATGCTCATCGATGATGATGCCGTCACCAATATGATCAATACAAAAATCATCAAAATGAATTTCAGTTTTGATGTACATGACTATTCCAACGCAGAATTGGCATTGGAGCAGCTTCGGCAATGGGGCGAAACTTCTCCGGAGAAATTGCCATCCATCATATTTCTGGACATCAATATGCCGATTATGGACGGTTGGGAATTTTTAGAAGAATTCAAAAAAATGCCGACCGCAGTCCTTGAAAAGTCAAAGATATTTATGCTTACCTCCTCCATTGATGCGGAGGATATTGAAAGAGTTAAATCCTATCAAATGGTGGGTGACTTTGTATCGAAGCCACTCACTTCTGAAAAACTCATCAATTTAATCCAAGCCTAATAAGAATTGAACAAACTGTCTCTCAGGATTTGTAATGAAAAAAATAGACAACGTTCGGGAAGCTCTACTGGATGACAAGGACCAGAAGATTGAAATGCTTGAAAGTGCAGTTCAGGCCATTAGTCGAAAGTATGAGATTCTCAGTAAAGCAACCAATGATGCTATTTGGGACTGGGATATTCATGCAGATTCGATAGAATGGAATCATGGTTTACATAAAATCTATGGGCACAATGAAACAAGAACAACACGAACAGTGTGGATGGACAACCTTCATCCGCTTGATAAACAAGAAGTTTTAGGTGGAGTGAACGAGGCGATCCGTGAGCACAAATTAAACTGGAGTGCGATCTATCGGTATCGATGTTCCAATGGAACCTATAAGTACACATATGACCGTGGGTATATCGTTTATGAAAATTTAACACCCGTACGGATGATCGGTGCCATGCAGGATATTGATGAGCGCATGCTTGCACTGCAAGAGATTGAAAAACTTTCGCTCGTAGCAAGCAAAACTGAAAACCTGGTAATCATCACTGATGCCAATGAGAATATTGAATGGGTAAATGAAGGTTTTGTTAGAAGAACGGGATATACCTTGCAAGAGGTGGTGGGAAAAACCCCCCGAATTCTTCAAGGTCCTGAAACCAGTCGCGAAGTGTTGGATAGTATAAGGGCTTCTATTGCTCGCGGAGAATCGTGTACGGAAGAAGTGCTGAATTATACCAAGGATGGAAGTAAATTTTGGGTGAAGATGAATATTAATCCAGTCTTTAACGAATATAATAAGCCCCATAAATTTGTAGCAGTAGAAACTGACGTCACGATACATAAAGAATATGAAAGTAAAATACTGGCCAGTGCGCTGGAGCTATCCAACCTGATTGAAAATGCCAATGCCGTTATTTTAGGGGTGGATGAGAATGGGTTGGTCAATGAGTGGAACAAGCAGGCTACCATTGTCACGGGATACTCCAGGCATGAACTGGTTGGGAAGAAACTAACTAGTTTTGTTGTCGGTGAAACACGCCAGCAGATCGTGGAAAAACATATCCAGCATGTTCTCAGCGGAAATACCATTGATTTAAAAGAGTTTGAAATCATTAACCGAAATGGTGAGCGCGATATTTTACTGCTCAGCGTAACTCCCCGTAAAAACAATTCGGGTGAAATAGTGGGACTAATTGCGGTGGGTCAGGATATTACAGAACTTACGGAGTATAGACATTCGCTGGAGAAAAAAGTAGCGGAACGTACACAGGAATTAAATCGGTCACTTGAAAAGGAAAAAGAACTGACTGCACTTAAGTCACAATTTGCTTCCACTGTTTCACATGAGTTCAGAACACCCCTTTCTACTATAAAGGTATCTGCCAATCATGTCCGAAAATACAAAGCACGCATGACGGAAAACGAAATCAATACTAAAATTGATGTGGTACTAAAACAAGTGGAGCATATGACGCATCTCCTGGAGGATGTACTTACCATTGGCAGAACCGAAGCCGTAAAAATACAAATTGTAAAAGCGCCCGTTCTGCTTGTCACATTCTTTGAAACACTAAAAGAGGAAGTTGAACAAATGAGCAACGGAAGTCATATTGTTAAACTTCAGTTTGATTTGTTGGAACCCCTATTGCATACAGATTCCGACTTACTACGAAATATTTTTATTAACCTGCTAAACAACGCAATTAAATTTTCTCCAGGCAAGAACGTTGTACATTTAAAAGTATCGCAGGAAGAAAAAAGCTGGTGTATGCTGGTGCAGGATGAGGGTGTTGGTATCCCACCGGAAGATGTTGAAAAAATATTTGATTCCTTCTACCGTGCTTCAAATACAAAAGCAATTCAAGGAACAGGATTAGGGTTGTCTATTGTAAAAAAAGCAGTGGATTTACTGGGAGGAACAATTAAAGTGGTGAGTACTGAAGGCAAGGGATCAACATTCTGTGTTAAAATTCCCGTTGGCCAATGATATACTCCATCTTGATCGTAGACGATACGGTAGTGCTGGCAGAAGCCATCGCGGACATGTTGCGAATGGAGGGATTTCGGGTAACCCATGCTACGAATGGGATTGATGCATTGGCTATGCTTGAACGTGAAAAGTATGATTTAATACTCTCGGATTTGCGTATGCCCGGAATGGATGGTATTGAATTCATAAAACGAGTTCGCAGTAGTGAAGCGTTGCTTACCATTCCTATTATCGTTTTATCCGCACAGGCAAGTGGAGGCAGTAAACTGGAGAGCACGCAAGCAGGAGCGAACTTATTTTTGATAAAACCTTTTGACGAACAAGAATTACTTTCATCTATAAACCATTTTCTGGAATGAATGCAACCAACAAAATCAAAGTACTATTAGTAGATGATCACACCTTGATGCGCGATGGTGTCAGTTCCATGTTAAAAGAAGTCGATGACTTTGAGATTGTAGGAGCGCTATCGAGCGGTGAAGAAGCCGTTGGTAGTTTTCGCACATTCAGCCCGGATGTCATTCTCATGGATATTGTCATGAAAGGGATGACCGGCATTGAGGCTACCCGATGGATAAAAGAACGCGATAGTAAGGTAAAAGTAATCTTACTCTCGATGGAGGTTAAGAAAGATTTTTTAAAAGCCGGGATACAATCCGGTATAGACGGATATTTACCAAAGGATGTTGATAAGGAAACACTGGTGAAAGCGATTCGGGAAGTCCATAACGGAGGTAAATTTTTTAACGATGCGATCACTGCTTTGATTTTTGATGACTTCTATCAGCGTGAAAAGGCCACCAATCAAAATCAGGTACATTTAAAAACAACCGATCTTACCAAACGTGAACAAGAGGTATTGACCCTTGTAGCGAGTGGTAAAAGTAATAAGGAGGTTGCTGAAGAATTATTCATTAGTATTAAAACAGTAGAAACACACAAGACCCACATCCTGGATAAGTTGGGATTAAAAAATACGGCAGAGCTTGTGAAGTATGCTATAAAAAAGGGCCTCATTGTGCTATAAAAAAGGGAAACAAAAAGGGGAATATTGGTACTCCCCTTTGGAGTTGGATTATGAGATTATCGAACTTAATAAATGCCATATAGTTTGGTTTCCACTTCAGTTTATTAACATCTCTTTTAAGTGATATTTCTAAACGTTTGCCATTAACCGTTATCCTGGCAAACAAAGCAAATTGATGGGAAGCGTATCTGGCTTTGTTGGGCCAATAAGAATTGAGATTGTACGTGTTTAGTAATTCGGTTAACACTTGTGACGGATTGAAAGTGTTAACCGAAGTGTTAACCGAATAGATTGATAAATAACGGGTTTAAATGGTACTGCCCACAAAAAAACCGCTTAAACATTCTGTTTAAACGGTTTTGATTTTTTTTGATGTGTAAATTGCGGTCCGGACGGGACTCGAACCCGCGACCTCCTGCGTGACAGGCAGGCATTCTAACCAGCTGAACTACCGAACCTTCCTTTCTCCAATTTCTGAGCAACTGTGCTCAAAAAGGGAGTGCAAATATAGCGCTACGTGCCTTCTATCCAAAAAAACAGCTAAATAATTTAATTAAACTTAAAATAGAAATCCCCAACGATGTTGGAACTATCCCATGTATTTTGTCGGTCACCCGAAAGGCGCATAACATTCAGTCGGACTTCCTTAAACACTTGCTCAATGGTTAGCCCCGGTTTACGAAGTGCTTTCAATAACTCTTGTGTATAAAGTCCATTTCTTCCTGAACCATCGGAAGCAACTGATCCGGGTGCGGTTGCATATGCTATAAAAGAACCCCTCGCCTTTTTCATCTCAGCCAATCCCGAAGAAACTGAACGTGAAGTGGCGGGGAATGGATTGTTTCTGCAGGCATCCAACACCACAATATTCATTCTCGAATTAGAATTTTCCATACTCGATAAAACCATTCTTTGTGCCGGAAAACACATCCGCACAATATCATCCTCATACTTCACAATGGCATCAACAGGCACCAGGTAATTTTCGTCTTCATATTGAACACCATGACCAGCATAGTAAAACAAGCCTACCGTCTGATCACGCGGGCCACCACTAAGCTTTTGGTGAAACTTTCGCATGGCTTCACGCATTTGGATGTAAGTCGCATTGGTGATCAATTGAACTTCAAAATTTGAGTTTTCCAATTCCTTCGCTACATCCGTTGCATCATTGACCGGGTTTTTAAGTGGCCCAACCTCTTTTGTGTAATTTGAATTGCCAATAACCAGCGCGTATCTTTTCTCTCCGGCATAAATCTGAGCAAGTGAAGTTGCGGTGGATACAACTACTGGTGTATTAACGGGTTGACTTACTTCCTTTTGCGGTGGTGGGGTTTTGTCAGGTTGAGGTTGAATGTACTCTGCTGGTCGATCAGAAGGACTGTTTGATACAGTTTTTGGTTGGGTGGTGGTGGCGGCTGTCCCAACGTTTTTCAGCTCTTGTTGAATGGCGCGATCGGAGGGCGTAAGCTTCGCTGCTGCCTGTAGATCCTTGCGTGCTAAATCATAATCCGCAAGTTTTTCATAAGCCAATGCCCGCTCGTACAAAAGTTTTGAATGGGTAGCCTTATCGCCCGAAAGAACCGGAATGGCTTGCGAATATTCATTTACGGCTTGCCCATAAAGTCCTAACTTCATGTTGCTCTGTGCCAGGAACCAATGGATATTCCCTTTGTTGGGATGCCCTAATGCGATGCTTTCGTTTAGATCACCTATTGTCCTTTTATAGTCCTCTTTTTTGAAAAAGGAAAGTCCACGGTAATAATAAACCTCGACATCGGTTTTTGCCTCACGCCCGGGCTTTAAAAAATATTGGGTAAACAGTATAATGGCCTTGTCGTAGTTCTCTGCTTTATACTCTTTAAGACCATTTTCATAGTATTGATATTGAGCGAACCCACTCGTACTGATCAATATAAAAAAAACAAACCCCAGTCTTTTCATGGTCTAAAGTTACAAAACTTGGAATTTAAAGGAAATACTATAAAGAAGTTGTCTGGTTAAAGTTCAACTTAAATACTTAATATCCTATCATCCCGTTTTTGAAATGAGGAATTTGTAATCACAAACAGAAAATACCCTATGCAAGAAAATGCCGAAAGGAACGAAGGAGGCTTGTTTCAAGTAGAAAATGTTATTTTAGCGACTCGATAAAATATGAAGAAACTCCTGGCCTTGCTTATTTTCTTGTCGCCCTTGCTAACGGGATGCAGTCGTTCAACGGCAGGTACTACCACCGTAGTGAAACCTAAAACATACAACCGCTTTTACGACCGCAAAAAGGATAAGCGAAAACCGCGCACCAAAATGGTGCGGATGAAAAACTAAGCCAGTCCTTTGATTACAATGTCCAGGTTTTTGCGAAAAAATAACTTTACAGGATGCTGCTGCAATACGTGAGCAGAAACTATAGAACCGTAAAAGGTTGTGATCAATAAGTTGGTGATGTCGCGCGTTGAACTGCTCTTTGTTATTTCTTTTTTGAAAATTGCTTCCAACGTGAATTTCTCCAATAATTGGTCAAGGGAAAGTTGCTCAACCAAATTGATATCGATTTTGCCAGGGTTCAATAAAACCTTTTCTTCAATACGGAAAGGAAATGGTTTCGGAATTCGCTTCGTATCGGCAATATAGCTCACCAGACTAAGCACTAAACCCGGATGCGTTTCAAACTCTTCACTCAGTTTGTCAAACACAAAATAAATCCCGGCCATTCCTTCTTTGGGCTTCTCGTGCAATTCGACCGAACGCAACAGGAGCCATACCCGGAAATAATACAACAACACGTCCTCTTTTTGTGGAAAATATTTAAAGAAAGTAACTTTTGATATTTTCACCTTGGCACACAGGTCGTCAACATATAAATCATCGAATGATTTCTTTCCAATAAGCTTTATGGCATTCTCAAGTATCTGGATTTTAAGCCGTGCAGCCTTCTCTTTCCTAATGCCCATATAATTCTGTTGCCATAGTTTGGATTGAATTAATACTTTTAGCACGACTAAACCAAAAAGCTGCATGATAAAACGTTTAATTTTCCTTCTAGCTGTTAGTTCGTTCATCTTCTCTTGTGGCCCCCACAAGAATAAACAACCCATTGTCGGTGTTAAAGCAGATTCTGCTATGGTGGTTTCAGCCCATCCGCTGGCTTCACAAATTGGGGTTGACATTTTGAAAAAAGGTGGAAATGCTGTTGACGCAGCCATTGCAACCCAGATTGCATTAGCTGTCGTTCACCCAAGTGCCGGCAATCTTGGTGGTGGAGGTTTTATGGTTTTACGAAAAAACGATGGTACGTACCATACGTTGGATTATCGCGAGAAGGCGCCCGGAAAGGCAACCGAAAATATGTATTTGGATTCCCTTGGTGAAGTGATCACTGACTTAAGTCTTCGGGGCGGGTTGGCATCGGGTGTACCCGGTTCTGTTGCCGGGTGGATTGAATCCCATGAGAAACAGGGTTCACTTCCGTGGAAGGAGTTGGTCCAGCCCTCCATCGATCTGGCAAGAAATGGATTTGAACTTACCGAAAAAGAAGCGAGTGGTTTGAATTGGATTCAGGAAGACCTGATAAAATACAATTCCGTACAGCCGGAATTTATGCTGAATGAAGAATGGAAAAAGGGCGACATTTTTAAATTAGAGGAATTGGCCCAAACACTAGAACGTATCCGCGACAATGGCAACGCTGGTTTTTATGAAGGCGTAACTGCCGATAAAATTGTTGCGGAAATGGAACGCTCGCAAGGATTGATTTCCTATGAGGATCTAAAAAACTACAAAGCTGTTTGGCGGGAAGCCTTTGTTGATTATTATAAAGAATATAAAATCATTTCAATGCCACCTCCCTCCAGTGGTGGTGTTGCGCTGGTGCAATTGTTAAAATCTGTTGAAGCCTATCCCCTTTCAGAATGGGGATGGAACACAGTGAAAACAGTTCACGTAATGACGGAAGCAGAACGAAGGGTCTATGCAGATCGCGCAGCCTATTTAGGTGACCCCGATTTCTTTGACGTGCCCACCAAAGAACTTACCAACCACATGTACATCGATGAGCGCATGAGTACGTTTAATTGGGAACACGCGACACCCAGCAGTGAAGTGATGGAGGGTTTAGAGACGATGACTGAATCTGAACAAACCACGCATTTATCGGTCATTGATAAATTTGGAAATGCTGTAGCGGTTACCACCACCTTGAATGGTAGTTATGGATCGCGCGTTGTGGTAGGAGGTGCAGGTTTTTTGTTAAACAATGAAATGGATGACTTTAGTGTAAAGCAAGGTGTTCCCAATATGTTTGGTGTAACCGGTGGTGAAGCCAATAAAATTGAACCTGAAAAAAGAATGCTAAGTTCCATGACACCCACAATTATGGAAAAAGATGGGAAGTTGTTTATGGTGGTGGGAACGCCCGGTGGTTCTACCATTATCACATCTGTTTTTCAAACGATCTTAAATGTTGTTGAACACAAAATGAATATGCAAGAAGCGGTAACTGCAAGACGTTTTCACAGTCAATGGTTACCGGATGTAATAACTGCCGAGAATAATTCATTAGATACCTTAACCATTCAGGCATTGGAAGCGATGGGCCACAATTTTACATTCCGTGGAAATATAGGACGTGTCGATGCAATTTTGGTTTTACGCGATGGCAAACTAGAAGGCGGAGCTGACCCTCGAGGTGATGACACTGCAATCGGATATTAGACATAGCACACAAGATTCAAGACTAATTACTCAATACTCAATACTATAATCAATTATGAACATTTTTTTACGAACCATTTTTCTCTTCCTGATAGCAGGCATACTTTCCGCGACCGCGCAAGACAAACCGGTCTTAACGGTAAAGAAAATAATGCAAGATCCAAAAACATGGATTGGCACTTCACCTTCCTCTCCTTTTTGGTCTGAAGACGGCACCACATTGTATTTCAACTGGAACCCGGAAGCAAACCCAGGTGATTCATTATACAAAACAACCGCCCACGGCACTGCTCCTGTTAAAGTTTCAAAACAAGAAAGACAATCCCTCCCTTCCCGCAACGGTGTGTACTCAAAAGATTATACTAAAAAATTGTATACCAAAAATGGGGATATATTTTTATTGGATATCAAGTCAAAAAAAGAAAAACAACTTACCAACACCCTTGAAGGCGAAGGCAATGTTGCTTTCACAAAAGATGAACAACGCATTCAATTTTCAAGTGGCGATAACTTGTTTACAATGGATTTACAAACAGGTGCGATTGTACAGCTTACTAATTTCAAAAAAGGAAAAGAATCGAAAGATAAAAAGCTTTCTGAGCAAGATGAGTGGTTGAAAAAAGACGCCATCAGTTTGAGCAAAATCTTACAGGAGCGAAAAGCGGATTCAGAGCAGCGAAAAGCCTTTAACAAATCCAATGAGGTAAAGCGCCCAAAAGCATTTTACTTAGATGATAAAAGTGTAAGCGATATCACGTTAAGTCCGAATGAACGATATATCACATTTGTATTACGAAAATTTGCACGTGATGCACAACGGGCAAATGTTCCCAATTATGTAACAGAATCTTCCTATACCGAGGATATTGCCACGCGGCCATTTGTTGGAAGCGATCAGATGGATCAGAAAGTGGGTGTTTATGATATTTTAAAGGACACCATTTACATCGTAAAAGCTGATAACCTTTCTGGATTGGATGATGTGCAACCTTATCAAGTCAATAAGGATGGATCGGAGAAATCAAAAAAGAAACGCGAGATCATCATGCACAGCCCCATCTGGTCAACTGACGGTAACTATGCAGTTATCACGTTCCGCTCGCACGACAATAAGGATCGGTGGATCGCGCAACTATTGCCGGAAACAGGAACTGTAAAAGAACTCGATCGCCAACATGATGACGCCTGGATCGGTGGTCCCGGAATTGGTTGGTCATTCGGTTCTGGTGAACTTGGATGGATGCCAGACAATTCATCTATCTGGTTTCAATCAGAAGATAGTGGTTACTCCCATTTGCATACAATCGATTTAAAATCAGGAAAGAAAACAGCGTTGACCTCCGGAAAATATGAAGTGAGTAGTCCACAAATTTCACGCGATAAGAAGCGTTGGTACTTTGAAGCCAACATGGACCATCCGGGTGATCAGCAGTTTTATTCTATGCCGATTAATGGTGGAAAGACTACCAAGCTAACTACTGAGAAGGGCGGGAATACTTCACTTCTTTCTCCGGACGAATCAAAGATTGCATTGCTACATTCCACCACCAACCAACCGTGGGAATTATATCTTCACAATAATCCTATCACAACGAAAGGTGGAGCGCCTAAAAAGATCACGGAGTCATTAACAAAAGATTTTAAAGCCTATCCATGGCGCGCTCCAGAAGTAATCACTTTCAAAGCAGCTGATGGAGCTGATGTTCATGCAAGGATTTATAAGCCCGAAACAAAAATCCAAAATGGCCCCGCGGTTGTCTTTGTGCATGGTGCGGGCTATTTGCAAAATGCCCACTTGCGTTGGAGCAGTTACTTCCGTGAATACATGTTTCATAATTTACTGGTTGATCTTGGTTATACCGTGTTGGATATTGACTACCGTGGAAGTGCGGGATACGGTCGCGATTGGCGTACGGGCATCTATCAACATATGGGTGGCAAAGATTTGAGCGATCACATTGATGGTGCAAAATTTTTAGCAGAAAAACATAATGTTGATCCAAAGAAGATCGGGATCTATGGTGGATCGTATGGAGGCTTTATTACACTCATGGCAATGTTTACAGCGCCAGAAGTTTTCAATTCGGGAGCTGCGTTGCGTTCCGTTACAGACTGGTCGCATTATAATCACGGATACACTTCCAATATTTTGAATACACCTGTTGAAGATAGTCTCGCATATCGGAAGAGTTCCCCGATTTATTATGCAGAAGGGCTAAAAGGAAACTTGTTGATTTTACACGGTATGATCGATACGAATGTACACTTTCAGGATGTGGTTCGCCTTGCACAACGACTAATTGAGTTGGAAAAAGAGAATTGGGAAATGGCCGTTTATCCGTTAGAGAATCATGGATTTGTTGAGCCTTCCAGTTGGACGGATGAGTACAGGCGCATTCTTAAACTCTTTGAGGACAACTTGAAATAGAATTTGATAATTTGAAAATTAGTGAATGTGCTGATTGAATCCATCACTTCAGTTTTGTGCATTCGCTAATTCTCTCATCTACAAATTATCTAATATTTTGTTATCTTAAACTCCACCCTTCTATTCAACATCCTGGTTTCTTCGTTGGTATTGTCCGCGATCGGCTGCGTTCCACCATAGCCCTTTCCTTTTATTCTTCTGGAAGAGATCCCTTTTGAAACCATGTATTGTTTAACCCGGTCAACACGTGCTTGCGAAAGTTTAACATTGTGTGAATGTACACCGCGGTTATCAGTGTGGCCAAGCAAATCAATTCGAACAGATGGGTTGGCATTTAAAAAAGCGACTACCAGATCAAGTTCTTGATATGATCCTGGAAGAAGAGTAGTGGAACCTTGCTCGAAGAGTACACTTTTAAGATTGACTTTAGCGCCTACCGAAACAGGTTCCAGCTTGAAATTCATCTCAAGCGTTTTCATCTCAATGGTATTGATGTCGAGTTCTTCAAGGGTGCTGATAAAACCTTCTGCCTCAACTTGAATTTTAAACTGATCCGTTGAGTTCACTTCAATTTTATATCCCGACAAGGAAGCATAAATGGATTGATTTAGTGTTGCTCCGGAAAAAGTAATCTTAGCAGAAATAGGCTCGCTCGTTTTGGCGTTGGTCACCCTGCCATAGATGCTGACAACAGAATCATTTTCTGCAGGATCATGCACAACAGGAGCAATCGCAATAATAGTATCAATTTTTTCCACTGGTGGTTTCGGTGGAATCGGATCATTTGATTTGAAGATTTTGATATCCCCATATCCATCACTATTAATTGTACTGGTGTAGATCGAAAAACCGTATTGCTCATACATTCGAAACCCGAGTTCCCTCCCTTCTGAATTAATACTTGTACCTTGGTTCACCGGTGTCGACCAATTTGTCCAGGACTCATCTAAGCGCTTTGCTGAATAGACATCAAAGCTCCCCTGCCCTTTTCTTCCATTACTTGAAAAATAAAGTGTGCTACCATCTTCACTCAAGCTTGGTCCAACTTCTTGAAATTGCGTATTAATAACGGGTCCCAAATTCTTGGGTGCCGTCCATTTTCCATCGCGTTCTTTGATACAGACATAAATATCCTCAACACCATGCGTACCATACGTTTCAGCGGAATAGATAAAAACTGATCCTGTTACATCAATGCTTCCGCTGATCATCGCAGACTTATTTTGAAAATACGGAATAGCAATGTTTTCTGGCTTTGACCAACCGCTTCCACGGTCAACAGAAACGGAAATGCCCTGCGTTTTGGCTACCGCATCGCCTTCCCCATAATGACTTAGCAAGTACAATTCCTTTCCGGAAACGGAAATTCCTGCGACCCCATTATATCCACGATTATTCAAAATTGATCCCGCATGAATCGGTGCCGACCATTGATTATTGATGAGTTTAGCGAACCAAATATCGCCCGGATCACGAAGTCCGCCTACATTTTGTGGATGGTTTGCAATCGTAAAGTAAAGCGTTTGACCATCTGCGGAGAGTACCGGATTCTGTTCATCAAACGCACTGTTTACGAGCTGAAATGGGTTACTGGTCGTTTGTCCAAAAAGTAAATTACCAAAGCCAAGAAAACAAAAAACAAAAAGTATATTCCGCATTACATTATTTTATCCTACAAATATAGACCAACATTTTGCTTCCGCTAAACACTTACCCACTTGTTATCACGCAACCAAAATCGCCACGGGAGGTTTGCATCTTCACCAGCGTACTCAATACCAATTCGCGGTCCTGCCATAATCGTATTTTTACCAACAAAATATCCGTCATCCTCAATCCAAACTTCGTCATCCATGAGCGACTTTCCATTCCAGGTTCGGTCAATCCCCATGGCCTTGGTTAGTTTACCCGGACCTGAGGTGAGTTGAAAATTATTTTTCAATATTCCCCTTCTTGATCGCATCAAATCAATTCCGTCAATCGGTTCAACAGCACGGATCAAAACTGCCTCGGCCACCTCCTCCTGGTTCGTAACAATATTGAATAGATGATGAATGCCATAACACAAATACACATACGCAACTCCCCCCGGTTGAAACATTACCGCATTTCGATTGGTCTTTCTACCACCATACGCATGACACCCTCTTTCTCGCCAGGAATAAGCTTCTGTTTCTGCAATTCTTGCTTTAACAATATCCCCGTTTAATTTGGTAACCAATACTTTACCAAGCAATTGTTTACTGATTTGCACAACATCTTCCTGCTCGAAAAAATCTTTTGTTAGTCGCAAGTGAATACGTGATTTGGAATGGAGTTTTGTAAATTCGCCCTTCAAGAAATAAAACTAACTTAATTATGATGAAAAAAATTCTATCAACAGCACTTCTAATGACCGCATTGATTTGGATTGCGGAGGCACAAATCCGTACTCCCCAACCAAGTTCTTCAGGTTCTGTCAGTTCTGTGGTTGGCTTAACGGATATCACCGTTGATTATGCACGACCAAAGGCAAAAGGAAGAAATATCTATGGCGCGGGTGGGGATTTTTTGGTGCCGTACGGTGCGCTGTGGAGAACCGGTGCAAACGCAGGAACCAAAATTACTTTCTCTGATGATGTTGAAGTCGAAGGAAAGAAAGTAGCAAAAGGATCCTATATGATTTTTTCGTGGCCAGGCGCTACTGAATGGACAATCTCCCTCTACAGCGATTTATCAATTGGCGGAAATACAGGAGGATATGATGCTTCAAAGGAAGCAGCAAAATTCACGGTAAAGTCTGAGCAGACAAGTCCAAAGGTGGAAACCTTTACGGTGGCCATTGGCGATATCAGTGAAGATAACACGACTGCAAAAGTTCAAATCGCATGGGAAAATACCTCTGTTAAATTTGGTGTGAAGGTAGATTTCGATGCTGCTGTAATGAAATCTATTGAAGCCAACACCAAAGTGAATCCAGGCAACTTGATTACTGCGGCACAGTATTACTTTAATACGAAAAAAGACCTGGCACAAGCATTAAAATGGACGAATGAGTATTTGGCCACGGGCAATAACTCACAGCAATTTTGGAATGTATATTTCAAAGCACAAATCCAAAAAGCTATGGGAGATAAGAAAGGTGCTGAGGCTACAGCCAAACAATCCATAGAAATAGCGAAAAAGGCAGAAAATGACTTTGGATATGTGAAGCTTAATGAAGACTTGATTAAATCGTTGAAATAAGCTTTTACAACTTATCCTTAAAAAGCCGTGCTTTATCTTAAGTACGGTTTTTTTTATCCCAGAAATTCTGTCAAATGACTTATAGTGTAGATAAATGGGATTCTCCATTCCCAAATCAGGAAAAATAAAAATGAAAAACTTCGTTTTCAGCTTGAATAGTACATTTCTGATTTATGGCCTGATTTTTCGATTAGTGGCATCACAACCCGAAAAAAAAAGACCATGATCAAAGAAATCCTCTTTTACGATGAAAAGTACATAGTTGACAACCTTGTCAGATTAAGGAAGATGGGAAAGTCCTATCAACAATCGGTTAAAATCCTATCAAGGGAAACCAGTCAACCCGAATCATTTATTGAACACGCCTTGAAGAATTACACCAGAAAAGCGAGTGTTCTGAGATAACAAAAAGTAAGCTTTAATCTAATCTAAGAAAAAGGAGTCACTAAAATGACTCCTTTTTGTTTTACCACTGGCTTCCAGAGAGATTACATCAAAAAGCCATTTTCGTTTTCAACAGGTTTAGGAATATTTTCATCATTGAGCATCTCACGGAGATCAATTTCAATTCCACGCGCAATAGACGTTATGGGAACATCATTATAGGTTCCTTCAAATGGATTCTCAGAATAATCACCAATTTTCTCCATCAGAAAAAATATCCAGATAATGAGCGCTGAAATAACCGGGCACAACCAAAATGTCCAACTATTTTCAACTTTAAAGATTTCCAAAAGTCCAAAGGGCACGAAGGCACAAAAGACAAATGTTAACCATAAAGCTGTTGAGGCGTATTGTCTTGGAAAAGGGAAATTTTTGATACGCTCCGACTTTCCTTGCTCTGCATACAAATTGGAAATCAATTGATGAAATTCCATGTGACGAAAGTCGTCAAAATGATTTTGATCACGCAACTCTTGAAGCCGAATGGATTGTGTTTTTAAAATCTGAGTTGCCATATTCGACTTTCCTTTGAGTGTTTCAAGCTCACGGGCATCAAGATATTGATCCAGTTCGCGATCAAGACGGTTAGTATAGTCTTCACAAATTGTTGGCGCATACAATTGCCGTATTCGTTGATCAAGATGTTCCCATGGTCGGCTCAACCGAAGTTGATGACGTAGCGCAGTCATCCAGGCGATATGGCGGTAGATAATTTCTTTTTGAAGGAGGTGCCTATTTTCCCCTTGGATAAAGCTAACTGTTGCAGCACCAAATGCCCTGCTGTTGTTAACAATGGCGCCCCAGATTTTACGTGCCTCCCAGGTTCTATCGTAAGAACTATTGTTTTTAAAGCCCAGATAAAACGCTACGGCAATACCAATTACGCCAATGGGTTGCCAGGGGATGGCAAAATTAATTTGTAAAAGATAGGAAGCACCACAAATAATTGAAGCGTAGATCAAACCGTATATAAAAGGCCATTTTGACCAATTGAAGGTCATCCAAAAACCATAGTTTCTTTTCGTGTACATATTTCCTTAGTATCTAGCTTGTCAAAAATAGCGTAATCGAAACTAAATACTACACATGAAACCAGCGGAAAAAAGGTGAGAAAGGAATTTAGTATCGAAAGTAAAAATCAACTGTCGTTTGGTTCTATTACCGCCAGCAACATCCGCGCCTGTGCAATCTCAAGTTGACGTTCGTGGTTGTCGGGATCGGTGGTATCTTCTTCGTATCGGATAGACCTTTCAAGAAATGAACATAGGCGGTCGTTTTGTATGCCGGCAATTTGGATTAGCCGGTTGGCTGACATTACTTCTTCCATACGTTAAATTAACAACACGGAATCGTATTAAACAAGAACATTAAATTGAAGTTTTTCTTCAGCAATTTATCAGAGTGATAACCAACTGATTTCTTGATTTTTGACTTAAATTGGTTTAATGAATACTTTCGTTCATCTATAAGCCAAGGAGACAAACAGAAGCAAAAAAAAGTCATTCTAAATATTAGAATGACTTTCAAATATGAGCCCCCAGCCGGGATCGAACCAGCGACCTACTGATTACAAGTCAGTTGCTCTACCAGCTGAGCTATGGAGGCCTATTTATTCCTCCTCACTCTCACTGATTATAAGTCAGTTTCCGCCAATTGGCGGATGAGTTATGGAGGCATTGCCTGGTAATTTGCTCAAAATGAGCTTTCCTAGTGCTGTTTGCGTTAAGGAGGTGCAAAAATAATGGATGTTCTATTCTTTGCAAACTTAGGCCTAAGAAACTGTGCGCAAGATTTTAAGTTGTTGCTTAAGTTGCTTCAGGTGGTCATTGGCCTCTTCAATTTTGCCACTAAATTCTTCCTTGTATTTGATGGCATTTTTAGACCGGCCAAAGAATTCGAGGTTGTTTTTAAGGACGGCAATATCATTTTCAACCTTCCCGATTTTCTTGCGAATGGTCTGCTCTTTTTGGAAAATCTTTTGGTCTGCCCGCGGGTCATTGCGAAGCTCTTCAAGCGAACTTTCCATGGAGACGCGCTCGCGCTCTTCTTCAGAAAGATTAGGAATGGCCGCTACGTAGTTGGTCATTACATCATGAAAGTGTTTCTTGATTTTATTGATGTCCTTGCGGGGAACAAAACCAATTTCATTAAACTGCTGTAGGTGGTTTTGAAGGTGTTCTTGTGAGACGGTGCCTTCTGCCATTTCTTTTTCCATCGCCTCGCAAATGGCTTTCTTCTTTACCAAATTATCGTGTTGATCGCTTTCAACCTTGCCGTGTTCTTTACGCCTTTGTTCGAAAAAATAATCACACGCTTCTTTAAATTCTTTATAGATTTTTTCCCTAAACTTTTCGGGTACCGGTCCCATTTCTTTCCACTGTTGCTGTAGGCGCTTGAATTCCTCAGTGGTCTTGTCCCAATCCTGACTGTCTTTTAACGCTAAGGCGCGTTGAACCAAATCATTTTTGGCTTTCAAATTGACCTGACGGGTTTCGTCCAGTTTTTTAAAGAAACTATTTTTGTTGCTAAAGAACTGCTTAAATGCACCCCAGAACTTATGGTTGATTTCTTTTGATTGCGACCGCGGTACACCGCCAATTGCCTCCCACCGCTTTTGCAATTCCAGGATGGCTTTCGTTTTTGTATTCCATTCTTTTATCCTGTCGGAAGAAAACTCAGTGTAGGTAGCCACTTCTTCGCACAGTTCATTCTTCTTTACCAGGTTTTCTTTCAATTCCACCTGTAAAGTTTCCATAAATCCATCGCGCTTTTCATACAGCGCATCTGAAGCCTTTTTGAAACGTTGCCAGATGTTTTCTTTTTCTTCTAACGGAACAGGGCCAATGTGTTTGAATTCGTGATGCAATTCATTCAATTCACGAATGGCATCTTTTAGTATCGTAACTTCCAACAATTTCTCAGCACGAACACAAAGTTCTTCTTTCAGCTCTAGGTTTTTCTTACGATCAAGTTCTTTGAGTTCGTAATAAATACTTTGATTATCATAAAAGCGATCTTGTAAGGCATGAAAATTTGCCCAAATAGATTTGGCCATTGCTGCCGGAACAGAGCCAATGCTTTTCCATTCGCGTTGAAGGTTTTTAAAGGAATCAAATTGATCACCTGTTTCCTGGGATTCAATCAGCAAGCGAAGTCTTTCCAGAAGTTCTTGTTTCTTCGCAAGGTTTTCCTGCTTCTGGCTTTCAATGTTTTTATAGTGTTTGTGCTTTCTGTCCTTGATCAATTTGAAATTCGCATCAAAAGCAGAATCAAATTCATCCCCCCGGTATTCAAAATCAGTTTCCTGACTTCCTTCCGCAATAAAACGCGCCAGTGCTTCTTCTCTTTGCTTATTAAAATGGGAATCGAACAGCGGCTTGATTTCATTGAGGATTCGGTCAACCTTTTTAAAATCATCATCTTTCGACAAGGACTTAATGACCTCTACTAATTGGGCCTTGCTCAATTGCGAGTAATCAACGGCCTCCTTTTCCTCATGATCCTGATCATGTTCCTCCTGCTCATGCGATTCGCCATGTTCGGTCAAATCCATTTCAGACTCCAAACTTTTTTTTCCAGGGGTTTCCACACCGTTCACAGGCAAATTTTCCTGTGTCTCTTCCTGTATTTCTTTCTCCGTTCCCATGGTTATATGTCTCTCAAGTAGTAAAGTTACAAAAATCGGCTAATTCAGCCGAGGATCAATTGGATAGTTAGAGTACACGGAAAAACGCCCTCCCATGTTTTCCAATGCCTTTTTCCACATTTCCGAAGTATTTTCAGAAAAAAGGAAACGGTCATCCACATAATCACAAACAATCCAGGAATTGGCCTCCAGTTCTTCTTCAAGTTGGCCGGGTTCCCAACCACTGTATCCCAAAAAGAACCGGACATCACTCGCTTCCATTTCTTTAGTATCAATCAACGCCAGGAGGCTTTCAAAATTACCACCCCAATAAACGCCTTCATGAATTTCACGAGCATCCACAACATTTGCATTTCGATGAATGTAGTGCAAGGTGTCTTGTTGCACCGGGCCGCCCACATACACTTTCTCTTTTAAATCATTCATCTCGATCACTTCGCCCAAGCTTAATAACGATGGCTTATTCAAAACAAAACCAAACGAACCTTCCTCATTATTTTCACAAAGCAATACTACAGAACGTTCAAAATTCGGATCGGGAAGAAACGGTTCTGAAATTAACAGCCTCCCCTTTTCTGGAGCAAATTGATTTTTGTATTTAAAAAAGTCCATCAAAATACTTTTGTTACTGTGCTGACTGTATAACGTAAAAATTATGATTAATTTTCAATCTCCAATAAAATACTAAACCACGACCCGTCCAAATTTTATTCAACGAGATTCCCAACTTCTAAAGACAATGAGCAATATAGCCGATATTCGAAGTGAATATTCCAAATCTTCCCTTCATGTTTCAAGTGTTTCAAAAGATCCTATTGATCAATTTAACAAATGGTTTGGCGAAGCATTGAAATCGGAAGTCATGGAAGTGAACGCCATGTCGTTGGCCACTATAAATCAGTATAATAGACCTTCCTGCCGAATTGTTTTGCTAAAAGGTATCGAAAATAGAAGGTTTGTCTTTTTTACAAATTATCAAAGTGCAAAAGGGAAAGACCTTGAAGTCAATTCTGCGTGTGCCTTAACATTCTTTTGGCCGGAACTGGAGCGGCAAGTTCGCATTGAAGGTGTCGCAACACGCATTGAAGAGAGTGCATCGGAAGCGTATTTTAAAAGCCGGCCCAGAGGTTCTCAAATCGGAGCGTGGTCTTCACCACAAAGTTCAATTATCAAGAATAGCGAACTTTTAAATCAACGCGTAAAGCAAATCGAAACCCGTTTTAAAGGACAAGAAACTTTGCCGCGTCCCAAGCAATGGGGAGGATATGCAGTCGATCCATCTTTAATTGAATTCTGGCAAGGGCGACCAAACCGGCTACATGATCGGGTGCTTTATACCCGTAATGATCGGGAGTGGAATATTAATTTGCTGGCGCCTTAAATTATTTGAGGTCAAACAAAGAATTCACGCCAATAACATTTCGAACTGTAAAACCTTCGGCATACCTCACGCCTATTGCGTGACCAAATTCAATTCCCCTTGATTCAATCATTTGCATAAACTGGGGATTGGAAATATAGGTTTGTGGTTCGTTACTGTTGGGATCAAAAAACTGGCTTTTAAATGCACGAATTGCTTGCATTTTAGTCTCCCATGCATCAGAAACATCCACTAAAAAATCAGGTTCGATCAATTGCGATTGAATGTAATGATACACCACCTTTGGCCTCCATACCGGTTGATCATTTCCGGCCTCATCCTGAGAATTAATTTGCTTCAGACCCGCCAAAAAACAAGCATCATAAATCAATGTTGCCGCTTTTGGGTGGTCAGGATGACGATCCTTTATCGCATTGGCAAGCACAATTTCAGGTTGGTATTTACGGATTACTTGAATAATCGCTTGCTGTTCTTCAGGGGTATTTGAAAAAAAACCATCCTTTAATCCAATATTTTCACGTACTGCTAAACCCAATATTTTTGCTGCCTCTGTAGCTTCCTTTGCGCGTATTTCCACCGTTCCACGTGTACCGAGTTCCCCTTTTGTAAGATCAACTATTCCAACTTGCTTACCCAACTTCACATGTTTGGCGATTGTTCCGCCACATCCCAATTCAGCATCATCTGGGTGGGCAGCCAGCACTAGGATATCAAGTTTCACGATTGCGATTTGTTAGGTTGAGTTATTACTACGCTGCTACTTCCGCTTCCTTTGCAGCTAAATACTTCTCAGCATCGAGTGCTCCCATACAGCCGGTTCCAGCTGCGGTGACTGCTTGGCGGTATACTTTATCGGCAGCATCGCCAACAGCAAAAACACCCTCAATATTGGTCTTCGTGGTACCCGGGATAACTTTAATATATCCGGTGTCATCCATATCAATGATACCTTTAAAAATATCTGTACTGGGCTTATGACCAATTGCCAAAAAGAATCCGTTTATCGGAATTTCAGTTGAGACACCTGTCTTGTTATTCTTTAACCGTACTCCCGTTACACCTGTATCATCCCCCAGTACTTCTTCAGTTTCTGTATTCCAATGGATTTCAATATTCTCGGTTTTCAAAACGCGTTGTTGCATAATGTTGGAAGCGCGCATCTCATCACGTCTTACGATCAAATGAACCTTGGGGCAAAGCTTTGCAAGGTACATCGCTTCTTCCGCAGCGGAATCACCGGCACCTACTACAGCAACATCCTTACCACGATAAAAGTATCCATCACAAACAGCACACGCGGACACTCCTTTGTTTGCGAAAGCTTGCTCAGAAGGTATACCTAAATACTTTGCGGTTGCTCCTGTAGCAATGATTACCGATTCCGTAATAACTTCTTTGGTTTCATCTACGATGAGCTTCAACGGGTGTGATGAAAAGTCCACTTTGGTAACCAGTCCATAATTTACCCGCGTACCAAAACGTTCTGCTTGCTTTTGCAAATCCATCATCATTTGCGGGCCATTGATCCCATCAGGATATCCCGGAAAATTCTCCACATCATTCGTTGTCGTGAGTTGGCCTCCAGGCTCTCCACCAGTATACAACAAAGGGTTCAGACCCGCCCTTGCAGCATAAATAGCGGCTGTATAACCAGCAGGTCCTGATCCAATAATGACTACTTTTTCAATCGTATTTTCCATTTTCAAATATTGTTAAAATCCTCCAATACAAAGGGTCTCCGAGGAGACCCTTTTAAATTTTTATTTAAATGCTGATTATTAACCCAAGTAAGGCTTTAAAGCTTTGCTTCTGGAGGTATGACGTAACCTTCTGATTGCCTTTTCCTTAATTTGTCTTACCCGCTCTCTCGTTAAATTGAACTTCTCCCCGATCTCTTCCAGTGTCATGGCGTGCTCCCCATTTAATCCAAAATATAAGGTGATCACATCTGCTTCGCGTTGGGTCAATGTTGATAATGCCCGCTGTACTTCCCTTCTCAAAGAGTCATCCATTAAACCAGAATCCGGTGTTTCTTCACCATCATTCTCCAATACATCCAGTAAACTATTTTCTTCCCCAGAAACAAACGGTGCATCCATGGAAACATGGCGACCAGAAATTTTCATGGTATCCACAACTTCTGCCGTTGTTACTTCCAACACATCGGCCAGTTCCTCAGCGGATGGCTCGCGCTCAAACTTTTGTTCGAGTTCAGAAAATGTTTTTGAAATTTTATTGAGCGATCCTACCCGGTTTAAAGGAAGCCTTACAATTCTGGATTGCTCAGCCAGTGCTTGCAATATTGATTGACGAATCCACCAGACTGCGTAAGAAATAAATTTAAATCCGCGGGTTTCATCAAAACGCTGAGCTGCTTTTATTAGACCGAGGTTTCCTTCGTTGATTAAATCACCAAGGGACAACCCTTGGTTTTGATATTGCTTGGCCACCGATACAACGAACCGAAGGTTTGCTTTGGTTAATTTTTCCAAAGCAATTTGATCCCCTTCTTTTATTCGTTTCGCTAATTCAACTTCTTCATCAGGCGTTAACAAATCTACTTTACCAATTTCTTGAAGGTACTTGTCGAGTGATTGACTTTCCCTATTGGTTATCTGTTTACTGATCTTTAGTTGTCTCATTCAGCACGTGAGTTATCAATTATGTAACAATATACTCCGAAAAGTTAAATCATGTTACATTGATTTACAACGTTTATTCGCTCGCACTGGTTTCTTTGCGCTCAGGTTTTGGCAAAAGAACCTTTCTGGATAGTCGGTATTTTCCGGTTTTCTTATCAATTTCCACCAGTTTCACTTTCACTTCTTCCCCGATTTCCAATACACCATCCAGATTTTCAAGGCGTTCCCACTTAATTTCAGAAATGTGAAGTAATCCGTCTTTTCCTGGTAGGAATTCAACAAAAGCCCCAAAAGGAACGATGGATTTAACTTTACCTTCATACACTTCACCAATTTCAGGTGTAACGGTAATATCTTTGATACGCTTTACAGCCATGTTCATGGACTCTTGATTGGTGGCGTACACATTGATAATGCCTTTGCCATCCACTTCTTCAATTACCACAGTTGCTCCTGAAGTATTTTGAATATCCTGGATAATCTTTCCTCCGGGGCCGATTACCGCACCGATCATTTCTTTCTCGATGGTCATGGTATGGGCGCGTGGAGCGTGAGGTTTCATATCGCCTCTTGATTGTGCAATACATTTGGTGATTTCACCCAAGATGTGAAGTCTTCCTTCACGGCCTTGAAGCAATGCTTCTTTCAAAACTTCGAAAGTCAATCCTTCAACCTTTAAGTCCATCTGGCAAGCTGTGATACCTTTTGCAGTACCCGTAACTTTAAAGTCCATATCGCCCAAGTGATCTTCGTCACCTAAGATATCCGAAAGGATTGCATACTTTCCAGTTTCAGGATCTGAAATCATTCCCATGGCGATTCCAGAAACAGGTCCTGTAATCGGAACACCAGCATCCATTAACGCCATTGAACCAGCACATACAGTTGCCATTGAAGAAGAACCATTGGACTCCAATATGTCCGATACTATGCGAATGGTGTATGGGTTTTTATCGTCTGTTGGAAGCACTTGCTTCAATGCACGATAGGCCAAATTTCCATGTCCAACTTCTCTTCTTCCCGGCCCACGGTTCGGTCTTACTTCTCCTGTAGAAAATCCCGGGAAGTTGTAGTGCAACATAAACTTGTTCGAACCCGAGTACATCGCACCATCAATAAGCTGTTGATCAAGCTTGGTTCCTAGTGTTACAGTAGTCAATGATTGTGTCTCACCTCTTGTAAACAATGCTGAACCATGCGGTGAAGGCAGTAGGTCCACTACACAATCTATGTCTCTGATTTCGTTAGTCTTACGACCGTCTAACCTAACGTTTTCTAGAAGTACAAGATCACGTGCGGCTTTCTTTTGAATTTCCTTATAGTATTTCTTAACAAGATCTTTATCTACAGTTGAATCTTCTGGTAATGCCTCTAAATAATCTTTTACGATTTTAGAAAAGGCATCAGAACGTTCATTCTTATTTTTAGTTTGAAGCTTAGCAACTTCAAATGCTGGAGTATAGAATAACTTCCAAAGTTCTTCTCTTAATGCTAAGTCATTATTTTCATGACTATAGGTTCTCTTTGTTTCTTTGCCCGCTGCTTTTGTCAATTCAATTTGAAGATTACACTGCACCTTGATTGCTTCATGCGCAATTTTCAAAGCTTCAATCATATCATCTTCACTAACCTCTTTCATCTCCCCTTCCACCATTAAGATGTTATCAAGTGAAGCGGCCACGATCAAATCCATATCGGCAGATTCTTTCTGTGCAATTGAAGGGTTAATAATAAATTGTCCGTCAATGCGGGCTATACGAACTTCAGAAATAGGACCACTGAATGGTATGTCTGAAACCGATAGTGCAGCAGACGCTGCAAAAGCAGCCAACGAATCCGGTAAGGCAGAAGGATCTCCGGAAATCATATAAATCATCACTTGCGTTTCGGCATGGTAATCATTTGGAAATAAAGGGCGTATAGCTCGGTCAACTAATCTTGAAATCAAAATTTCATAGTCAGAAAGACGGCCTTCACGTTTTAAAAAACCGCCTGGTACTTTTCCCGTAGAAGCGAATTTCTCTTGGTAATCAACGGAAAGAGGTAGAAAATCTGCTCCTTCTTTATGGTCTTGTGATGCCACAACGGTAGCAAGCAACATGGTATCGCCTTGGCGTACAACAACAGCACCGTCTGCTTGACGTGCTAATTTTCCTGTTTCAACAGTGATTTCCCTACCATCAGGTAGTTGGCAGCTTTTTGTAATTATATTAAAGTTCATAAGTATAATAGATTATGAAGGCATCGGTATGATCAGTGCCTTTTGGTAAAAAAGTAAAAGGGAACCAATGTTTTTGGTTCCCTTAATGTCGTGTTATTTTCTTAAATCAAGTTCGGCCAATATTGAACGATACCGCTCAATATCAATCTTATAAAGGTAATTCAGAAGCTTTCTGCGCTTTCCTACAAGCTTTAACAAACCTTGTTGGGTTGCATAGTCCTTTCTATTAACCTTTAAATGGTCAGTTAGATGATTAATCCGGTGGGTAAAAAGGGCAATCTGCGATTCTGCAGAGCCGGTGTCTTCTTTTTTCTTTGCGAAACCGTGTTTAGAAAATAAATCGTGTTTAACCTCAGTTGTCAAGTACATCTTAAAAAATTGTTATTTCATCTTTATTCAGGCGGCAAAGATACGTTAAAAAGGGCGAAATTTCCAAATATGGCATGAAAGGCTATGAAAAACCATAGGCTGGCTCAAGGGACTCCATTACTCCTTCTTCTTTGTTAAGAAGCGGCTTTTAAGCTTATCAAAAAAGACCAAATATACGTCCGTATCAAAAAGACGTGCATCGATCCGGGCCTGGCGTAAAAAGAAAAACCCAATTATAAAGAGTACAAAGTTAGCCGTCCAGATGCCTTGGAACGGGGGTACCAAATCCTGCTTCACCCATTTTTCCCCTTGCATGTTGAGTAGATAAAAAACAATAAAAAAGAAAATTGATACCAGAAACGGAATTCCTAACCCCCCTCTTTTTATGATCGACCCGAGTGGTGCACCAATCAAAAACATGGCGATGCATGCAATTGAATTGGAGATGATTTTATGCCACTGAATGGCAAACGTTTTGGTTTCATCCCCAAAGTTTTCAAGCGTTGAATTCGTAGTTGAAATTTGAGCCTTTACCTGACGTGCCATGTTTGCAGCACTTTGATAATTTGCCATGCTGGGAGGAATTGCGAAAATACTGTCCAATACTTTCTTTGTTGAATCCGATGATAGGACTGGCTTCTTTTTCCTCTTTGATTGATCCTCAATATTGACCTTGGGTTTAACCAGCTCCTTTTCCCGTTTTCGCTCCTGGGCTAGTTTAGGTTTTTCCACCAATCCTGAATCAGGGCGGTCGCGGTCCACAAGGTCTTGCTTTGCGGTGACATAGTTTCGCGCAATTGTATCCGTTGTGATGTTGTTGATCGAGTCAATCTCCCGCTGCATTTGATAGACCGCACGCGGCATAACGGTTGAATCACCTTGCAAATAATACGCAAAAAATGCGGGCCTGTATCGATAATAACTAACAAGTTGCTGCAATTCCCTTCGTTTAATGGAATCAATATCACGATTCAATTCAAGGACGTTGCGCATTATGCGATTGCCGGCAAACCACTTTTTGTCAGTCCGTTCTAAATCAAAGGAAGACAAGTCAAACACAACTTGTGATTTATCAAATTTACTCCTGCTCAACGTTTCCTTTTGCTGGTTTCTGTTTTGTGTCACCAAGCTTGCCTCAGATGAGGTACCCGCTTTGTACTTCAAACCATTGAAGAGTTCCAACTTTAGGTAGCGTTCATTTAAAATCGTATACATCCTTCCCGAATCAGCTGTGGTTACGTCTTGATTCCCACTGTTATCACGATGATCGTAAATTTTGATGCCCTTTAATGTTTCCTTGTCATCAAATTTTTTATCGGTTTTAATGCTGATCCCGGGTATTCCGTTAAAAAACTCCCCTTCCCGTAGTTCCAATGCTGGTTTTTTCTGGCGGATATCATAGAGAAGACTGTATGCTTCCAGTGCTGCCTTGGGCACAAAATAGTTATTGGAAAAAAAGGCTACCCCGGTGATAAACAATACAAAAATGAAAATGGGACGGAGGACACGGACAAGTGAAATGCCCGAACTTTTAATGGCTGTTAATTCAAAGTGTTCGCCTAAGTTTCCAAAAGCAATCAAGGAAGACAACAATACCGCTAAAGGAAGTGCTATCGGTGTCATGAAGATTGCGAAGTAGAATAGCAATTGACCAATCACTTCTATGTCAATCCCCTTCCCAATAATATCATCGAAGTAGCGCAGCATGTGCTGCATCAGCAAGATGAAGACAACCACCAGAAAGGTGATGATGAACGGGCCTATAAAAGAGGAGAATACAAGTTTGTCTATCTTCTTCATGCGCAACCCAAAAGAACAAATCTTGAACCAGTTTTACTATTGAAAACGATAAATAAAAGGAACGGGTCAGAAAACTGGCGGATATGAATCACTTGGATATCAAACTCCTGATGAATTCCCTCCCGCGTGCAGATTTCAACTGTCGTTCGCGTTTCATCGCTTCGCTTTTGGTGTTGTATTCCTCCGTGTAGACCAGTTTCCAGGGACGATAACGAATCGTAAATCCTTTTGTGGCCAAATAATTATGTGACTTGATTCTTGCTTCAAGGTCTGAGGTAAATCCGATATAAATCTTGTCGAAAGATGGGCTATGGAGTACATAAACGTGATACACAACGGAACAATTTTATTTAAAGGTGGAGTAAGTTGAACCCCGTCCGCCAACTGGCGGATATGAATCCAGCACTAACGATAGTCAGTGTTCAATTATCGACAATTAAAAATCTTGTAGCGCGGGGGGGAGTTGAACCCCCGACCTTTGGGTTATGAATCCAACGCTCTAACCACCTGAGCTACCGCGCCATTAAAAATATTTTACAAGAACACCATAACAAATCCCGAACCCCCGTCCGCCAATTGGCGGATATGAATCCAACGCTCTAACCACCTGAGCTACCGCGCCAAACAAGCTGGATTTAGCTATATTGTATATTCCTTTGAAAAGGAGCGCAAACTTACAAAGTTTGTTTAATAATCCACCAAATGGCTTTTTTTATTTTTAAGTATTAAAAAAAAGCCTAATTTGAAAGCAGCAATCATGGCAAACAAATCATTATTTACAGCAGACTACGAAATTCATGCATCGGTCAAGATGTTGTATCCCTATATTCAATCTGCCAGTGGTTTGTCGGAGTGGTTTGCTGATGATGTGAAGATCAATAACAACGATAAGTCTCTGACGTTTTTTTGGGACAATGAGGAACACAAGGCGCGACAAGTAGCACACCGCACCAATCATTTTGTCCGCTTTGAATTTTTTCCTGAAAATGAAAATGACAAAGAAGATCCCTCCTATCTTGAGCTTCGCTTGGAAGCAAATGAATTAACGCAATCCATATTTTTAAAAATTGAAGACTATTCTGATTTTGATGATCAGAAAGAATTAAGTGATTTGTGGGATAGTCTTGTGGATACCTTACGAAAGACTGTTGGGGGTTAGATTAATAAAAGACCTAAACAATATCGTGGCCGATCATGTTTCGATAGTTAGAAGGCGTGATTTGGTAACGGCTTTTAAACAACCTTCCAAAAGAACTGGCATCATCAAACCCAACTTTTTTAGAGATCGCCTCAACGGTACTGAAGGAAGTATCTAAATAAAAGAGTGCTTTTTTTAAACGCTCTTGCAATACATATTGATGTGGGGTGATATGAAACAACTCTTTAAAAAGACGAAGGAAATGAAACGGGCTCAAGCACGCTTCCCGACTTATCTTTTGTAGGTCGAGTCGGTTATTGAGATGGCTATCAATATAATCTTTAGCTAGACTGACACGCTTATAAGTTTCAATTCGGGTAGACGACTTCTTGGACTTAAGCTGATCCAAACTTTTCAGGATGAGTCCTTGATTGTGGAGCATGCGTTCAAGCAACTGGGAATAGAGCATTCCAAGATATTCTTCGTCCTGGATTTTATTCAAAATTACATTTCCGAGTTGCATAAAGATACTATTGATCTGCTCGTCATGGTCGAACGTTGTTTCAAAAAAGTTTACTTTCTCTTTTGCCTCACGGAAAGGTTCGTCCAACAATTTATCTTCCGGGGTACTCAAATAGTATAGCAATCGTTCAGCAAGGTGAGGCTTGAAAGCTACCAGCATCATCTTTAAGTCAATGTCTGCATCAAACTCCGTACGAAAAGTTTGCCCGTGGTTGGTGATTAAATAATTATCAGGTTTTACGATGTGTTCTGTATTTCCAACTTTATAATACTGATACCCATTTAACATCAGGCGTATGGTCAAGCGTGATGTATGTTCTTCTGAATAAATACTTTTCGAAGAAATCATTACAGCATTGGTATCCTTGTGCTCCATGTCTGTTTCAAACCGTGAGCAAAAAACATTATGACGAGAAACTGAATTGGTAAGTTGCTGTTGGCAGTAGGTGCATATTTGCATACCGAAAGATACTAGTTTTGCTCCAACCTAATTCTTTCTTACTAAAAAATCTCTTTTATTCCGAAAAAAGTGGTATTTGGATCCTTCATTTAGAATGGCTGGTTAAACAATGGCTGATTGGAAAATGGCTGGTCAACAATCAATATGTGGAATAGAGCTAGTCCTTAAAAAGCTCCTTATCCATTGCGTACTTTAAAAGTCCGGTTGAATTGTGTACCCCTATTTTTGCCATCATATTCCGTCTGTGCGTTTGAACGGTTCGAGCGCTAATACTTAGCTGGTCCGCAATTTCCTTTATGCTTTTTTGGAAGTAAGTAAGTCGTAAAATTTCGAATTCGCGGCTTGTAAAAAGCTCGGCCTCCTGCTCTACCCTCTTCGCTACGCGAAGGGATTTTGCAATCATATGATTCGAGTAAAAATGTGAGTCATACAAAGTATAGATGGCCGTCTCCACTTCTTCCGGACTTGCACTTTTTAATAAGTATCCCCTTGCTCCCTTATTCAACAACAGGTCCACATAGTTTTCATCATCCTCCATTGTCAACATCATGATGAGCAAATTGGGAAATTGATGATGGAGGTAATCACACGTTTCAATGCCATCCATAACGGGCATTCGGATATCCAACAGAACAACGTCTGGCAATTTATTTTGCACAAGGCCAATCAATTCTTTGCCATTTTCAGCTTCCTTGATTTCGCCAATCCTGTCAAATGATTGAAGCAACCGAATAAATCCTTTGCGGAAAAGCGTGTGATCGTCTGCGAGGTAAACATTAATACTCATAAATTTTCGCTGTAAGGGATCGAAATGGCCACACAAGACTTTCCTTCTTCTGTAAAGATATTCAATTCTGCGTTTAGCACTTTCAGCCGGTTTCGAATATTCAAAAGCCCAAACCCGGTTTTATACGGATCGTATCGATTTTGATAATACTTACTAAACCCAAGTCCATCGTCTTTAATGCGTACCACCAAAAAATCCTCCTCCCAATCAAATTCAATCCACATGTACCATGCTGAATTATATTTGATTGAGTTGGTGATCAATTCCTGTACGATCCGGTAAATCATCAACTCCTTTTTTGGCGCCAACCGTTTACTTTTACCTGTTTCGTTAAAGCTGATGTTAACAGTGTAGAGCTTATTTATTTTTTTGTCGATAAGTTGGAGGATTGCATTGGTTAGTCCAAACTTCTCCAATGCCATTGGGTTTATCTCCTTTATTATGCGATCAATTTTTTCCTTGAGCATAATTACCGTTTCATTCATTTCGTCCCGAATGACCGGTTCGCTCAAAAAATGCCCGCGCCTTTCCAACACTGAAAGATTGATTTTCAACGACATTAAGCTGTTGCCTATGCTGTCGTGCAGGTCTTCTGAAATCCTTTTTCGCTCTGCCTCTTGTGTTTCAAAAGCAATGGAAAGCATTTCTTGATTCAGTTGGCTTTCCCGTTTTTGAAGATTCTTGAATTCAATTATTTTTTGCCTGTTCTTTACAATAAAGAAAATGATGGTGGCAATAGCGGCTACTAATAGAAGGACAAGTAGTTCAGTTAACATTGTTGTAGGAATTCTGCATAACGTTTCAAGCAGTTAATAAACAAAAAAAATCTTTAAGACGCCAATCCTTATATCAGCAGTTTTACGATTTCAGCAAGTTTTGTAGGCTCCCGAGTTATCCTCTGAAGAGTTTATACAATTTAAATTGAAGGCAAAGAAGCTATTAATCGGTTGCCCGACTGGTGAAAAGAAGTAGTTTTGTTGGGCAGTAGCATTCCAAATGATCCCTCAAGCAAAAATTTTACGTGTATTCCAATTAATAGGCCTTCTGAAAAGCGGGGGCAGGACCATACGTCAATTGGCGCAACAGCTTGATACTACAGAGCGGACCATTTACCGCTATTTCAAATTGCTTGAAGAAATTGGCTTTATAATCGATCAGGATTTCCACGGAAGATATTTTGTCCATCGCGAAGATGGGGAAAGCCCGGAGGACCGGTTTACGCTCGAAGAGGTCTCAATCCTGCGACAACTTATCCAGAGTGCTGCATCTGGCCATCCATTAAAAGGAACCCTGCTAAAAAAATTGGCCTTTCATTCCGAAGCTAAAGAACTTCCAGAGCAATTTCTGAAGCTGCGGGTTGCGAAAATATTTAGAATAGTAAGCGAAGCCATAGAAAGCGGTAGCCAGGTGATTTTAAAAAGTTATCACTCGGCAAATAGCGCGGAGATTACTGATCGTTTGGTTGAACCCTTCCAATTTGGCGAAGGGTTTCAATCGATCCAGGCACTCGACACAAAAGACAAACAGAATAAGTTTTTTAAGCTGGAACGTATTGGTGATGTGGTAGTGCTTGACAAACCCTACAAGTTTCAAAAACTTCATAAAAAGTCAAGCACCGACATTTTTGGAATTAGTGGCCGCAAAGAAACCTGGATTACCATGCGGCTTAGTCTACGGGCGTATGTACTCCTGCGCGAAGAATACCCTTTGGCACTCCCCTATCTTGAAAAAGAAAATGAAGATCCTAAAACTTTTATCTTTCACGGCCCCGTACTTACCTACAAGGGAGTAGGAAGATTTGTGATGGGTTTGGCAGATGAAATCAAGATTGTTGAACCCAAAGAATTCAAAATCTATATAAAGGAAAAACTCGATCAACAAAAACTCATTTAAGTTTTATCCTCATACAATAGAATAAATAAAAAAGCACGGAATTCTTTCCGCGCCTTTTTCTCTTTATGAAACAACTATTAACCAGTCTATTGAATACGAACCATCACGGATTGATTGCCAATCAATAAATTAAAATCACCAGCCTCTGTTACCCATTCACCTTGCTCGTTTACGAATGCCAGGTCTGATGCAAGGATTACAAAATTTACTTCCTGACTGTTGCCAGATTTTAATGATACTTTATTAAAGCCACGCAACCTTTTAAAACTAGGTGTAATGGTGGAATATAGATCCTGCGAATAAAGCTCCACACTTGCTTTCCCTTCTTTGTCACCACTGTTTTTAATCTGTACAGAAACGCGAATGGAATCCGTAGGTTGGTATGTGTTTTTGTCTGTTTTCATGCCCGCAAATTCAAACTTTGTATAGCTAAGGCCGTGTCCAAAAGGCCACTGTGGTCTGTAAGCACCGTTGCCATAAACATTGGGAACATCTTCCCGCACACCCTCAGAATATTTGTGATCATAAGTAAGGAGGTCACCTGACTTTTTTGGGTATGTAAACGGGAGTATACCATTTGGATTATACACTCCTGTCAACACTTGTACAATAGCTGTTGCCCCCATGGTTGATGGGCGGTAGGCCATTAAAATACCTTTGATATCAGGTTCGATCATGGAAATAATCCGCGGGCGGCCTTCAACCAACACCAGGATGATGGGCTTGCCGGTAGCAATCGCAGCCTCTGCCAGTTGAATTTGATTTTCATCTAAGGTAAGGTCATCGATAACACCAGGACCTTCTGCATACGCTTGTTCCCCCAGGCAAAGTACAATGCAATCAACTCCCTTTGCGGCCGCTAATATCCAATCCGTTGTATAATTTTCCACATCCTGAAAACCACGTGTACTTTTGGAGAACACATTTTCAGCACCCAATTCTTTCTCAAAAGCTTCTTTTATAGTAAGCGTGGTACTTGGGTATGCCCGGTCATCATTTCCTTGCCATGTGTAGGACCAACTGCTATGAAGGGCAGTAACATTATTGGCGGCAGGACCAGCAAGTAAAATTTTGGCACCCTCCTTCATCGGCAGAATGTTGTCCTGGTTTTTAAGCAACGTCAACGACTCCAATGTTGCGGCCAATGCAGCTTCTTCGGTAGTGTTGTTACTCATTAAAACTTTTTGCGTTGGTGGATAGGGGTTATTGAACAATCCCAAATCAAATTTTAATTTCAATATCCTGCGAACAGAAAGATTAATCCGTTCTTCACTGATAGTGCCATCCTTTACAAGTTCAAGTAACAAATCATAGAATGAATAATCCAACGGAACCATACTCATATCAATGCCTGCTTCAATAGCCATACGCACCGCCTCTTTCGGTGAATCAGCAACACGATGCCGCGTATGTAACCGGATTACATCTTCCCAATCAGAAACAGCTACTCCTTTAAAATTCAATTGATCCCGTAATACTGTTGTCAATAAATATTTACTGGCATGAACCGGTACACCATTCACCTCCCCTGAGTTAATCATTACTGTGGATGCACCCGCCTCGACAGCTTTCCTAAACGGAACCAGATAAAATTCTTGCAGCATGTTATTCGGTATGTAAGCCGGGGTTCTGTCCTTTCCGGAAGCCGGGTGGGAATATCCCAGAAAATGCTTCATGGTTGAAGCGACATTATTGGGGCTCGAAAGATCATCTCCTTCATAGGCACTGATAGCCGCGGCCCCCATGGTGGAGACAAGGTAAACATCTTCACCAAAGGTTTCTTCAAAACGTGACCATAAGGGTTGACGCCCTAAATCCAATACCGGATCAAAATTCCAGGGGATACCAAGCGAACGTGTTTCTTTTGCGGTAATCGAAGCAGCATTTGAAACAAGGGCTGGATTGCGGGTTGCGGCCATCCCGATATTATGTGGAAATAGAACACTCCCTGTTAAATAGTTTGAACCATGGATCGCATCAATTCCATAAAGAACAGGAATGCCCGAAGTGGATTCCTTTGTTGCAACATCCTGAATCCGGGTGATGATCTCATGCCATTTCTCCCGGCTGTAGGCTTGTCCCTTTACATTTAAAATAGACCCTACTTTCTTTTCAAGAATAGCGGCCTTCAATTTACGTTCATCGATTTCATCAAGCTTATCATTTTGCAAAATCATATCAATGGTGACTTGGGTCATTTGGCCAACCTTCTCTTCGATGGTCATTTTTGCGAGCAAAGTCTCTACGCGCTGGTCTGAATCAGAAGAACTTGTTTCTGTTTTACACGATTGAAGTAAAACCGCAACTAGTATCAGTGGAATGAAATATCGCATTGGTAAATTTTAATTTTAAATGTTTTAATTTGCGATCAACAGTTGTTGAGCCTGTACAAAAATTGCAATTCCATGCGACTTGCAGCAGTGAGTATTATCACAATAGTGATGGGTAATTGTTTCAATGATGGGATTTACTGAGATTGGAGATGTTATGAAGGGGTATTGCGTGTTTTTGTTTTTATACCTGGGATCACTACAATGCTTTCCCCAAGTAGTTGATGTCCGCTTTTATGATCAGTCGAAAGGGCTGTCCCAACATTCTGTTACCGCTATTGCGCAAGACAAAAAGGGTTTTTTATGGGTTGGCACGCGTCATGGCCTAAACCGATATGATGGAAAACACTTTAAAAACTTTGATCAGTCTTTTGGGGCCAACCCGTCAACCAGCACCAGTATTATCCAGCACGTTTTAGTGGATCATTCCGGAAATATCTGGGTTGGGACATCAGGTGATGGCCTTATCCATTACAATTATAACAGTGATACATTCCAGCAGTATAATGAAGGAAATTCACCGGATTCCTTAAGCGATAATTTCGTGCTCTGTGCTTTTGAGGATAGCAAAGGAAATATCTGGGTGGGCACAGAAACAGGAGGGCTCAACATGCTCGATGTAAAAACCAATATCTTTAAATGTTATCGGAGCAATTCATCAGATCCCTTTAGTATAAGTGCCAATAATATAACCGCTATCAATGAAGATTCCAGGGGCAATATCTGGGTCGGAACCTGGGGAGGAGGTATTAATCTATTTGACACGAATACCAAGCGGTTTACGAAGTTCACCACCCAGACAGGAAGTCAAGCAAATGACGATGTCGTCAGACAATTTCACAAAACAAAAAGTGGAGATATCTTTGTTGGCACCCACAATGGGCTTAAAAAACTACACTACACCAACAATACCTATTCGTTTTCTGACGATCTTAATAGCAATACAAAGATGGATCCTGCATTGTCAAGTGTCAGGGTCCTTTCAATAGCAGAAGATCAAGTAGGCAATATTTGGGTAGGAACAGAAAACGAAGGCCTCTTTTATTTGAATACAAAAACCGGTTCTGCAAAGCAGTATCTCCGTGATTCGAAGAAGCCCTTTGGCTTGCCCAGTAATTCAATATGGTCATTGTTTGTAGATGATTTTGGCACCGTGTGGATTGGCTCCTATGATAAAGGGCTATTCAAAATTGATCCGTATGAAGAAAAATTCACAAAGCTGTATCAGAACAATCCGTACACTAATTCCTTAAGTCACAATGTGGTTAGTTCTTTTGCGCAAGATAAAAGTGGGAATTTCTGGATTGGTACCGATGGTGGTGGGCTCAATTACTTTAATCCCCAGACAAAAATTTTTGAACACTTTAAGCATGACCCCAGTGATCCTACTAGTTTGGGTGATAATGCGGTAGTAAGCCTGGCCCTGGATGGAAATGATAACTTATGGATTGGCACATGGGAAGGTGGTATTTCAATTTTAGAAAAGGGCAAAAAAAAATTTAAAAGAATTACTCCGCAATCAGATGGTCAAAATCAACTGAGTGGAAAAGATATCCATAAAGTTTACAAAGATTCTAAAAACAGAATGTGGATTGGTGCCTTCCGGGGCGGCCTTGATATGTATAATCCGAAAACAAAATCGTTCTATCACTTTTTTTCAAACTCCAATTCCAACCAAAATACCAACGAAAACAAAATCAGAACAATCCTTGAGGATTTTCAAGGAAGGATTTGGATCGGAACGGAAGGCGCAGGGTTACTGTGCCTTACTCTGAACCCTGATAATTCGATAAATCGGACTGAAAAATTTCAATATATTCCAGGGGATTCCACCAGCCTTTCCAGCAATCTGGTCACCCATATTTTTGAAGATAAAAACAAAACCCTCTGGATTGGCACCGAAGGCGGAGGGCTAAACAAGTTCAATTTCACCAACAATAACTTTGATATATTAACCAAGAAGGATGGATTTCCCAGTGATGTTATCTATGGAATTGAAGAAGACTTTAACAGCAGCCTCTGGGTTAGCACAAACAAAGGATTGGTACAATATGAAATAGAGAGAGGAGCCATCCATGTATATGATGAGTTGGATGGGTTGCAGTCAGAAGAATTTTACAAAGCATCCTGTTATCGTGCGCGGGATGGTCAGCTATTGTTCGGAGGAATTAAGGGGTTCAATATGTTTAATCCCAGCAATGTAAAAAGGAACCCAAACGCCCCTCCTGTCTACATTACCGCGCTATCACTTTCCGGGGAACCGCTTTCACCCGGCACCACTAAACCGTTAAAGAAAAATATTATCGACACCGAGGAGATCATTTTTGATTATGATCAAAACGATTTCAACCTTACATTTTCTTCCCTTAACTTTTCCCAATCAGAAAAAAACAAGTTTGAATATAAGCTGGAAAATTACGATGATAGATGGCAACAGGCAGATGAGCGCAACGATGCATCCTATACAAATGTGCCGCCCGGGTATTATATATTTAAAGTAAGGGGGTCAAACAATGACAAAGTTTGGAATCCAGTCCCGCGGGAACTTGTAATCATCATCAACAAACCATGGTATCGAACGTACTGGGCGTATGCCTTATATAGTAGCATCGTTATCCTGATACTGATTATAAGCCGTGACAACATCATAAAACGGGAACGACTTAAAAGTGAGCTGCAACTTGAACACGTTGAACTGACCAAGACGCAAGAACTATCAAAGTTAAAGTCTAGGTTCTTTGCAAACATCTCCCATGAATTCCGAACACCGTTGACACTGATCATCGGTCCCTTAATTGGTCTTTATCAAAACATGAGTAAAGGCCAGGAAAAAAATCAGGCGCGGATGATGATTCGTAATGCCGAACAATTACTTGGGCTTATCAATCAAGTACAGGATTTATCAAAGCTCGAATCCGGTAGCATGAAATTGGTGACCACTAAAAATGATATTGTGAAATTTTTGAGGAATGTCACCTACCCGTTCACATCTTTTGCTGATAAGAAATACATTACCTATAAAACAGAGTTTCCAAAAAAAGAAATTGATGTATTCTTCGAACGTGAGAAGCTGGAAAAAGTATTTAACAACCTTTTAATAAATGCTTTCAAGTTTACCCCTGAGTTCGGCACCATTACAGTAGGCATCAAAGAAGACAAACATGTTGTACAAATGTATGTTGAAAATTCAGGCCCGGGAATTCCGCCCGATGAAATCGATCAGATCTTCAATCGGTTCTTTCAAGGAAACACCAACAAAACAGGAACAGGCATTGGACTTTCACTTGCCAAGGAATTGGTGGAGCTCCACAAAGGAAAAATTTCAGTTAAAAGTGAATTAGGAAAAATCACCACGTTTAGTATTACGTTGCAGTTGGGAACAGCGCATTTATCATCGAATGAAATTGGTGAAGAAAAACCTTCGTCTTCCAATCAAACCACACAACATGAGCTGAGTACGTTATCCTTGCTAGAAGAAGATGAATTGGAAGATGATAATCCGGAAGATGCTGAACTTGGGAACAAAACGCCTATGCTCCTGCTGGTTGATGACAATGTAGAGATGCTTGATTTTGTTTCGGAAACCCTACGGCTAAATTATAAAATCACAAAGGCAAGCAACGGACTGGAAGCATTAAAGATTGCGCGCACGCAAATTCCAGATTTGATAATAACGGATGTAATGATGCCCGAAATGGATGGCTATCAACTTTGTGAGGCACTGAAGAACGACCAAAAAACCAGCCATATTCCGGTTATTATGCTAACTGCCAAGGCCTCCCCAAATAGTGAGTTGAAAGGTTTTAAAATGGGGGCCATCCATTACATAACCAAGCCCTTCAACCCTTCCCTATTAGAAATTAGAGTCAAAAATATATTCTTGTCACAGGTTCAGCTAAAAGAAAGAATTCTCAACAACCAAACACTAAACCTCGACCCGAAGCATGTGGTCATCTCTTCCGCAGATGAGGATTTTTTAAAGAATATCGTTGCCTGTATAGAACAGCACATGGCTGATTCAAGCTTTCAGGTAGATGACCTTTGCCGGGAATTGGGACTGGGCCGTATGCAACTTTACCGAAAACTAAAAGGGCTTATTGGCCAATCTGCTAACGAGTTTATCCGATCCATTAAATTAAAACGCGCAGCTCAACTAATTCAACAACAGAAGCTTACTATTGCGGAAGTAACCTACATGGTGGGCTTCAATGATCTCCATTACTTCCGGCAATGCTTTAAAAAGCAATTTGGGGTGAACCCTTCGGAGTATGTTGTAAGCGATGAAAAATTGGAAAGCGATCAGAAAAACGCTTAAAACCACCCAAAAAAAGGACTTGTAACAAATACCCTACTTCAAAGGGAAATCTGTCCTACCCCTGTCATTTGGTGAATCACTAACATTGGTTTAGTAAAACCAAACAAATGATTCTATGGGATTAAACAAAAACTACAGAATAAAAACAAAGGATAAACATCAGTTGTTTATCAAAACAGAACACAAAAACCAAACTAAACCAAACTTAAAATGATGAAAAAACTCTACAAAAAATTGAGTTTCACGGCCTTGGCTGTATTTCTGTTCTCATCATTGGCAATGGCCCAAAACCGTACGGTTTCGGGAAAAGTTACCGATGAAACGGGGGCAGCGGTCCCAGGCGTGAACGTACTCGTAAAAGGAACATCGGCAGGTACTGTTACCGATGGTGATGGTGTTTTTACTATAGGAGGATTAAATGATAATTCTATTCTTGTTTTTAGTTTTATTGGTTATCTCGCACAAGAAGTGGCAGTAGGTTCCCGCACGCAGGTAGAAGTATCTTTGACCCCCGATATCACTTCACTAGAGGAAGTGGTGGTTATCGGATATGGTGAACAGAAGAAGGCTTTAGTAACCGGGGCAAACATCCGCCAGGATGGAGCAAAACTTCAAGCACTTAATACAAGTAGTGCAATGGAGGCGCTTCAGGGCATAACTCCAGGGGTCAGCGTATCGCGGAATAGTGGACAACCTGGAGCAGGAACCCGGATACGTATTCGAGGTATCGGTACCATCGCCAACTCAAACCCACTTTACATTGTTGATGGTGTATATGTGGGGAATATTGACTATTTAGCCCCTTCTGATATTGAATCAATAGATGTTTTGAAAGATGCAGCTTCTGCCGCTATCTATGGTTCACGTGGTGCAAACGGTGTAGTACTTGTTACCACACGCAAAGGTAAACAAGGTTCGAAAGCCCAGATAACTTATAATGGATTCACAGGCGTACAAAATATTTACAAAAAGCCTCCTTCACTTAATGCGCAAGAATACATGTTCATCATGGATGAAGGTCGTGCCAATGACGGACTACCACTTACAAACTGGGAAAATGAAATCAAAACGAACAATTGGTTAAATACGCAGCAGGCTGGCTTGGGAGCACAGTATGGTACAGAAGTCTGGGACATGCTTCAAAATGGATGGAAGGGTACAGACTGGGTGGATGAAATCACACAAAAGAATGCACCTATCTCCAGTCATTCTATAAATATTACTGGAGCTAGCGAGGACATAGTCTATGGGGCTGGTGTTTCCTACCTTAATCAAGCTGGTATGATTGGCGGTGATATTATTGATGCCGGTCTTAAAAGGCTTACCGCCCGTTTAAACACTGAAATCAAGCTTGTGGAAGTAGGTGGTCGGAAAATTTTGAAATTAGGTGAAAATTTCACGTACACAAACTCCCAAACCCGAGGTACTGGCACAGGAAATATCTACTGGAACGACTTACATGATGCGCTAGTAATTAACCCGCTAATGCCTGCCTACTATGATGCATCCCCTAATGAATATGGGTTTGCACCTACCTTGGAAGGCGTAAATCTAGGTCAGGCAAACCCAATTGCTACAATGTTCTACCGTCACAATTTTAACTGGGGAAGAGGCAACTCTATCAATGGAAATGTATACGCTGAATTGGAGCCGATTAAAAACCTAAAATTCAGATCGTCTTATGGAATCAATTCCTGGTTCGGCAATAGTCGGTCTTATGCTCCCGCCTATGGACTGAGTTCCCAGTACAATCGACCTGAATCAGCTGTATCAATTTCGCAGAGTGCCTACCAAGGTGTTAACACCACTTGGACCAATACTGCCGCATACGAGAGAAGCTTCAATGATCACAACGTACAAGTATTGGTGGGTACTGAGCAAGTACGAAACGATATCTTGAATGTTAATGTTGGAGGGAGCAGACTCAAGCCACTTTACAATGGTTCAGACTATGCATATTTGGATAATACACAACCACCAACCTCGGTGGCAGATTTGAATACCTGGGGTAGAGACTGGGCCGCAAATGGTGGAGGTATCATGTCCTATATGGGTCGTATATCCTATAATTACCAGGAAAAATATATGCTGGATTTTACAGCCAGAAGGGATGGTTCCTCCAACTTTGTAGGTGACAACCGATGGGGTAATTTCTTTGCAGTGTCAGGGGGTTGGAACTTTATGGAAGAGAGCTTCATGTCTGGCCTGAGTAACATTTTTGACTTCGGTAAACTTCGTGCCAGTTGGGGACAAAATGGTAACCAGGATGTGGGTGCTTTCCGATATCAAACCAATATTGTTCCGATCGGCCAGGGTTATTTTTTCGGTCCGGATAAACTTAGTCCTGTTACAACCTATATCCCCGAAAATTCCCCAAATCCGAATCTCGGTTGGGAAACATCAGAACAGATCGATATTGGATTGGATGCTGCTTTCCTAAATTCAAAGTTGTCCTTGACATTTGACTGGTACCAAAAACTAACCAAGGACTGGCTAGTGCGCGCACCTGTACAAGGTACTACCGGTGCTAGTGCCCCTTGGATCAATGGTGGTGATGTTAAAAACACAGGTATTGAACTTGTGCTAGGTTGGAAAGACAGGTTGGGCGATGTTCAATATGGCGTGACTCTAAGTGGTGCAACAGTTAAGAACGAAGTAACCAGATTAGCAAACGCTGAAGGTATTATCAACGGTTATGGTGATATCTTGTCTCAAGGTACCTCTTTTATATCACGAGTGGAAGTAGGTCGACCAATCGGTTATTTCTTTGGTTTTGAAACGGCAGGTATCCTACAAAATCAAGCAGAAGTCGATGCTTATGTCGGTCCTGAAGGAAATCCCATGCAATTTGCTGATAGCAATCCTTTGCGTCCAGGTGATGTTCGTTTTGTGGATCAAAATAATGATGGACGGATCGATGAGGCGGACAAGGTAATGCTGGGCAACCCAATCCCTGATTTCGAACTGGGCTTACAACTTAATGCTTCATGGAGGGGAATCTATGCCAACGTGACGATGGCCGGCAAATTCGGTCAACAAGTCATGAGGTCTTACAGGTCATTTGCTGACCAGTTTGAACAGAACTATACCACCGAGGTATTCGGAAGATGGCATGGAGAAGGCACTTCCAACCGTATACCCCGTTTAAGTTCAGTTTCGCATCGCAACCAGCAGTATATCTCGGATATCTATATGTATGATGCTGACTTCTTACGGATCAATAACCTAACAATCGGTTATGACTTAGGAACGCTGGCAAAAAAGGCTGGCTGGTTTAGTGCTGCCCAAGTCTATATGTCTGTAAATAATATACATACGTTTACCAAATACGATGGAATGGATCCTGAAGTAACCTTTGGCGGGAATGACGATATGCAGTGGGCTTCAGGGGTTGACCTTGGACTATATCCTTTGCCGCGTACTGTAATGCTAGGTGTGAATATCACTTTCTAAAAGATTGAGCTATGAAAGAAAATATGATGAAAAAAATAAGACTTATAACAATGGCCCTCTTACTCTTAGTAATGGCCGGATGTGACGACTCCTTTCTGGATATGACAAACCGGTTCGGATCAAACACGGATACGTTTTACAAAACAAAAGCCGATTTTGATGCTGCATTGGCGGGTGTATACAGTACGCTATATTTAAGCGGTGGAAATGTGTTTGCTGAAGAGCATATCACTGCATCCCTACTTTCAGATGTAGTATTGGGTGGAGGTGGACCGGATGACCAGGGCGCCAAAAATGTTGACAGTTTTGTTGACCCAAATGATGATACATACCGCGACCTTTGGATAGAAGCCTATAATGGCATATTCCGTGCGAATAGTATTATTGAAAAAATAGTAGATACGGATTTATCTGCTGATTTTGGTAGTGAAACAGAAGCGCAGGCATATAAAAATAAGGTTTTAGGTGAAGCCTATTTTATGCGCGGTTTTCTGTTTTTCAGGGCAGCTAAATTTTTTGGAGGTATGCCATTAATTACAGCAACCACAACTCCCCGTGATGTCCCAAGGGCCACATTTGATGAAACCTTTGGTTTGATTGCTTCAGACTTGAAACAAGCAATTGATCTACTGCCGCAAACTAGCCCCGCAGCTATTCCTGTTTCTGAATATGGCCATGCCAACCACTGGGTTGCTCAAGCCTATTTAGCACGTGTCTATTTATTCTACACAGGCTACATGACCAATATGGAAGGCCAGGCTACAACAGCGTTTACCCTTCCGGATGGTGGTACTATTACCAAACAAGATGTCATCGGTGAATTAACAGATTGTGTAAATAACAGTGGCTATGCACTTGTTGATGACTTCCGCAACTTGTGGCCGTATAGCTATATAAATCAAAGTGCAGATGAAGTAAAATATCCATGGGCCGATGCCGAAGGATTGGAATGGGCCGGGCAGGACGGTTTCAATGGTGCAATTGGTACGGGTAATACTGAAGTGATGTTTTCTCTACGATACTCTTTTGCTGATTGGGGTTGGAATAAAGGGCAAAGAACAACCAACCGCGCTGCATTATTTATGGGTCTCCGTGGTAACTCGGGACTCACTCCCTTCGGGGAAGGATGGGGATGGGGAACGATCCATACCGAATTCTTTAACCAGTGGAGCAATGATGATTCTAGAAAGTTGGGGTCAGTACTTCGGGTAGGTGTAGCAGAAGAAGGTACAGACGGATACCAACCTGACAAGGGCGACCATGAAACAGGGCTTTTTAATAAGAAATATATGCACCTTGAATACGATGATGGTAGTGGTGATGGCATGAAGGGGTTATTCAATTACGTTTACGGCTGGACTAATACAGATATGCAGCTCAGGCATGCTCAAGACTTCTATTATATGCGCTTTGCTGATTGTCTGTTGATGCTATCTGAATTGACCGAAAATCCTCAGTATATGAACAGGGTACGGGACAGAGCAGGTTTGCCAGATGTGGCCTATTCTCTAGATGCACTGAAACAAGAGCGATTACACGAGCTGGCATTTGAGGGCTTGCGTTGGTTTGACCTTGTACGCTGGGGTGATGTAAATGATCCCTCCAAGAATTTCTTCGACAATGAAATAGCTGTTAGAAATTCTGGAAGTCCAGCCATCTATAAGGTTACTTATCCAACAGTAACTAAAGGGCTCGTTTCGATTCCTGAATCTGAGATCAGGTTATCGAATGGTGTGTATCAACAAAATCCAGGATGGTAACAGCGATGTAACTTAAATCTAACAGAAATGAAATTGACTAGAAATATAACAACATTAATCATAGCGGGAATAATGCTATTCTCAGCTGGCTGTGAGCCTATTGAAGATAGAGAACTGTTGAAAAACAGTTTTAACCCTGATAACATCGAACTGGAGGTAATACAAACTGCAGGAGGTGTAGGAAATGGGTTGACCCTAAAAATGAACACTCCAGGAGTCATTGGATACTGGGATTACCTCATTGATAAAAAGTATACAGATGTGGTAAATGATGTGATTTTCCCAATTCCGGGAACTCACACCTTTAGGTACATTGTGTCCACACCTTACATTAACGGAAGCAATCCTGATGACCGTGAGGTTATTGTTAAAACCATTGAGGTTACGATTGAAGAGCTCGATCAACCTCTCCCAGAAGCCTATTATGATTTAGTGGGTGAAAACTTAGAGGGAAAGAGTTGGGTATTTGATAGAGGTAGTGCTAATTGGTGGTATATGGCATCAGGGGGTCCCACTGAGCCTAAGAACCCACTATCTGTTTGGTGGAATGCTTCAGAATGCTGCGCCCCACCTGACCAGGGTGGTAAGATGGTTTTCGATTTGGATGGAGGAGCGAATTACACTTATTTCCCTGATGCTGCTGGCGCTGCTGGCGGATCGGGTACTTATAGTTTTAATAATACTTTTACTAAATTTTTTATTGGAGGTGGTGTTAATATTCTTGGAGCTGAAGGAACAGCAGGAGTTAATGATTGTGCTAAATCACTGAGTACTCTCGGTGAGTTCACAATTTTTGAACTCACTGCGGATCGTTTAGTGTTGTACATTCCTGATGCAGCATGTACATCAGGCTGGACATGGGTATTTGTTCCTGAAGAGTAAAGATTAAATAGTAACTTAGGTTCCATGAAACCCATCTCAAAATTTACTTTGAGATGGGTTTTTTATTCCAATAGATAATCATCAATACAGGTAGAATTCTTAAGTGTTCTCAAGGAAGAATTTTACCTTTGGTAAAAATTAAACATTAGCATGCTCCAAAACATCAACCCCACCGAAACAAAAGCCTGGCAAAAACTTGAAATGCATTTCCTGATGATGCAAGCCACACACATGCGTGAACTGTTTGAAGATGACCCAGACCGGTTTACGAAATACAGTATACAATTCAACGAAATTCTACTCGACTTTTCTAAAAACATTATTACCGAAGAAACGCTTGCAACACTGTGCGAACTCGCCAACGAAGTTGAATTAAACCTCGCCATTGAAGCGATGTTTAAAGGGGAAACCATTAATCGTACGGAGAATAGAGCCGTGCTTCATACTGCGCTACGAAATCGAGGCAACAATTCTGTTATAGTAGATGGTACGGATGTGATGCCTGAAATAAATTCAGTTCTCAATCAAGTAAAACAATTTTCTGAGAAAGTAATCAGTGGTGATTGGAAAGGTTGTACTGGTAAATCCATTACCGATATCGTAAACATCGGCATTGGTGGTTCCGACCTCGGACCCTACATGGTAACGGAAGCATTAAAACCCTACTGGAAAAATATAACGCCACACTTCGTTTCGAATGTTGATGGAACGCACTTGGCAGAAACATTGAAAAAAGTGAATGCGGAAACCACGTTGTTCATCATCGCATCAAAAACTTTCACAACGCAGGAAACAATAACGAATGCTGAATCAGCACGGGATTGGCTGAAGCGTGAGTTGGGTGATCAAGCAAATGTAGCGAAGCATTTTGTAGCAGTTTCTACCAACACCGAAAAAGTTACCGCATTTGGTATTGATGCGCAAAATATGTTCGAGTTTTGGGACTGGGTTGGTGGCAGGTATTCGTTGTGGTCTTCCATCGGATTGTCAATTGCGTGCACCATTGGTTACGACAATTTTGAAAAACTTTTGGAGGGTGCCCACGCCATGGACAATCATTTCAAGAATGAACCTTTTGAAAAAAACATTCCTGTTATTCTTGCACTAATCGGTATCTGGTATACGAATTTTTTTGGAGCCTCTTCAGAAGCCATCCTCCCCTACGATCAATACTTACATCGCTTTGCTGCTTACTTTCAGCAAGGAAACATGGAGAGCAATGGTAAATCAGTAAGCCGTAGTGGTGCCTATGTAAACTACGCAACCGGTCCTATTATTTGGGGTGAACCCGGAACAAATGGACAACACGCTTTCTATCAGTTAATCCATCAGGGAACACAATTGATTCCGTGTGATTTTATTGCGCCCGCGAATAGCCATAATCCGATTGGTGATCATCACGCAAAACTTCTATCAAATTTCTTTGCGCAATCAGAAGCATTGATGATGGGAAAAACAGGAGATGAAGTGGTGAACGAATTACGGGCGCAAGGGATGAATGATGATCAGATCAAAAATCAGGCACCGTTCCGGATTTTCAATGGCAACAAACCAAGCAACAGTATCTTGATTGATAAGTTAACTCCCGAAACATTGGGTAGCTTGATTGCCATGTATGAACATAAAATTTTTGTTCAAGGTGTGATTTGGAACATCTATAGTTTTGATCAATGGGGTGTAGAACTTGGCAAAGTGCTGGCAAAAAAAATATTGCCAGAGTTGACTTCCGAAGAAGAAATCACCAGCCATGACGCTTCAACAAATGGATTAATTAATCATTTCAAACGGTTGAAATCTAATTGATTAAATAGTGCTTGGTTAGTTAATATAGACATGTATTTTTGGGGGCTTTAAAGAAAAAAATGGACAGTTCGATTAAGAAAATTGGTGTTTTTACATCGGGTGGAGATGCCCCTGGAATGAACGCAGCCATTCGCGCAGTTGTCCGAACTGCAACCTATTACAAAAAGGAAGTGTTGGGTATTATGCGTGGTTATGAAGGCATGATTGAAGGAGACTTTACGCGGTTAAATGTTCGTTCTGTTGGAAATATTCTTCAACGAGGCGGCACAATTTTGAAATCTGCGCGCAGCAAAGAATTTAGATCACCGGAAGGAAGAAAGAAAGCGTACGATGCTTTACAGGAAGAAGGAATTGATGCGTTGGTTGCAATCGGTGGTGATGGAACGTTTACCGGCCTCACCAAATTTCACGAAGAATTTCAAATGCCCTCGATATGTATTCCAGGAACTATCGATAACGATATTACCGGAACTGACTTTACCATTGGATTTGATACAGCAACCAATACAGCCGTTGAAGCCATCGACAGGATTCGCGACACAGCACTCTCCCACAACCGTCTTTTCTTTATCGAAGTGATGGGAAGAAACTCGGGCTACATTGCAGTCAATAGTGGTATTGCGGGTGGAGCTGTTGCCATTATCTGCCCCGAACTTGACACCTCCTTTGAGGAGTTGTATGATTTGCTTGTGGCAGGTGGTAAGACTACCAAAAAATCAAATCTTGTGGTAGTGGCCGAAGGATCCAAAATTGGCGGTGCAAATGAACTGGCCAAAATGATTCAAGACCGGTCTGATTATTTCGATATAAAAGTTACCATATTAGGGCACTTACAACGTGGTGGATCACCCACATACTTCGACAGGGTACTTGCCAGTAGAATGGCCGTTGCAGCAGTAGAGGGACTCCTTGAGGGCAAAACCAATGTAATGGTCGGAATCAAAGACAATAAAGTTGTTTACAATCCATTCGAGGTGATTCAATCAAGTCATCATGAAATTGATCAGGAAGCATTACGAATTGCAAAAATACTATCCATTTAAATATTACGAGTATGAATAAGGTAACGGTCGGAATCGATATTGGCGGAACGAATACAAAATTTGGAATCGTAACACGCGATGGCGAAGTGCTTTATCATAACAGCATCGAAACTCCCATCCATGACACATTCAAAGATTTTTTCAATGCCCTTACCGATGCGATCGATGAAGGCATGGCAGTTTTGAAAAATGAATATGAACTGGTAGGTATCGGGGTTGGTGCTGCAAATGGAAATATTTTTCATGGAACTATTGAGCACGCAACAAATCTGAAATGGAAGGAGGTCATTCCGATCGGTAAAATGTTGGAGGATAAATACAACACCCCCGCTGTCATTACCAATGATGCAAATGCTGCAGCCGTTGGTGAGATGGTGTATGGGGCTGCAAAAGGCATGAAGGATTTTATTGTGATCACATTGGGAACCGGACTAGGCAGTGGGTTTATCTGCAATGGTGAACTCTTAAATGGCAAGCATGGAATTGCAGGCGAAGTTGGCCATACCATGGTAAACCCTACGGGTCGGTATTGCAATTGTGGTAAACGCGGTTGTCTCGAAACATACGTTTCTGCAACAGGGATTAAGCGAACTGTTTATAAACTGTTGGCCGATCATTTAGAAGACAGTGAATTGCGTGGAATCAGTTTTGATAATTTGAATACAGAAATGATTACTGAAGCTGCCCTTCGCGGGGATATTGTTGCCAACAAATGCTTTGAATATTCGGGAAGGATATTGGGAATGAAATTGGCAGAAACGGTAGTGCACACAGACCCTGAAGCGATATTTATGTCAGGTGGATTATCCAAAGCTGGGGATTTAATTTTCGAACC
>JBGTGG010000069.1:0-7355 GCA_041746855.1 Cyclobacteriaceae bacterium
AGGATTTTTTGTTTAAAGTGTCTCCAAAAATTCTTCAATCGAAGCGTAAATGTAATCCAACTCTGAGTTCGTAATTATATAAGGTGGAACAATATAAATCACATTGCCAAGTGGACGCAGCAGAATGTTTTTATCAATAAAGAATGGATAGATTCTTTTTCTTACTTCATTGAAGTAAGAAGATTCATTTTCTGTTTTTAATTCAATGGCGAGAATTGTTCCTTTTGAGCGCAGATTTTTTATGCTCGGATTGTTCATTATTTTTTGAATGAACCGTCTGTGATTTTCTGCGATTCGCTGAATATTCTCCTGACACGCTGATTCCATTAATAACTTGAAACTTGCATTTGCCACTGCACATGCTAAAGGGTTGGCCGTATAGGAGTGTCCATGAAAAAATGTTTTGTGAGCGTCCTCACTTTCAAAAGCTTTAATAATTTTTCCAGAGACACTCGTAACCCCGAGTGGCATAGTTCCGCCTGTGATGCCTTTTGAAAGCGCCATAATATCAGGCTTCATCTCACAGTAATCGGATGCGAACAATTTTCCGGTTCTACCAAATCCGGTAAATACTTCATCGGCAATACAAATTACTTCCCTCTTCTTTGCGTATTCATTAAGTTTATTTAAAAAGATTTCGTCATACATTCGCATGCCTGCAGCCCCTTGTACGATTGGTTCGTAAATAAATGCTGCTGTATCTTCTTCATCTACTAGTTGCTTAAAAACTTTAAGTATCTGTTCTTCCTTTTCCGGTGTTGGAAATTCAATAAAATGGGTTTCGAATAGGTATGAATCAAAAGGAGCCGAAAATGCACCCCTATCTGCAATCGACATCGCACCAAAGGTATCGCCATGGTACGCCCCTTCAATTGCAATAATTTTTTTTCGATTGATTTTATTGTTGTGCCAATATTGAATAGCGATCTTAATTGCAACTTCAACCGCAGTGCTTCCATTATCCGAAAAGAAAATTCGCGATTGATTGTTAGGTAAGATGCTCAGCAAATTTTCGGCTAGTTGAATGGCGGAAGGATGTGTAAAGCCCGCAAAGATTACGTGCTCCAATTTTTTTGCTTGTTCAGCAAGTGCCTCTGCAAGCTTGGGATGGCTATGGCCGTGTAGATTTACCCACCATGAAGAGACTGCATCGATAATCATTTTTCCTTCAGCGGTATGTAAATATATGCCGGAGGCTGAAGTTATCAATATGGGATCGGGTGTCCCTAACAATGGCGTGAAAGGATGCCAAATTGAATTTTTATCTTTTTCAATCCATTCGTTCATTCCAGTTCTTTAAAAGTTCATCTGCGTATGCTGAAATTATATCTCTATCAATGTTCTTTTCTTTTTTTATGTGCAGCAATTGTTTCCACCCCGAAAGTTTTAAAATTATTTGCTGGCTCTCCGGGTTTGCATCGCCATTAAAAATAATTCCGGCAACAGGAAAATTCCTTCGCTTTAGTTCGTTTACGGTCAATAGCGTATGGTTGATACTTCCTAGATAAAGATCAGCCACTAAAATAATTTTGGATTTAAACTTCTTTGCCAGATCAATAACAAAATCGTTATCATTAATTGGCACCAGGCAACCGCCTGCACCTTCGATAACTAACGTATTTGAAATTTCCGGAAGGTTGATCGCATTGAGTTTAATTTCAATTCCCTCCTTCTTAGCCGCAGCATGAGGGGAAGCAGGAGTATCAAGTAAATAGGTTTCTGCATGGAATTTTGATGATTGATTTGTAACAAGGGTTTTTACTAAATCAGTGTCGGTTGGATTTCCGGCCTGGATGGGTTTCCAATAGTCTGCCTGAAGTGCTTCACAAAGTATTGCCGATACTACTGATTTTCCGCTATCCGTATCTATCCCGGTTACAAAATAATTCATTTCGAAAGATAATGTTTTAACGGCATCCCTAAACAAGTGATTTCAAGAGTTGTGCAAGTCTCGTTATTTCTTCTTCTGTATTGAATGTATGAAGGCAGATTCGCAAGCGTTCTTTTCCTTTCGGGACAGTTGGGGAAAGAATCGGGCGTACATCAAATCCATTTTTATGAAATTCATCCGATGCGGATTTAACTGATGCGTTGCCGGGTATAATTGCAAATTGGATACAGCTTTTGTTTTCACTGATGGAATCAAGCCCGTTGGTCTGCTCAAGGAACAATGAAATATTCTTTTCTAGTTCGGATTGAAGTTGAATGTGATCCCCCAGAAAATCAAAGGCGCAGTCAATCGAAACGATACTGTGGGGTGGCAGGGCGGTGGTATAAATAAATGGCCTTGCAAAATTGATAAGATAGTTCGTTACGGTTTTCGGCCCACAGACACACGCTCCATGTATGCCCATTGCTTTTCCAAAAGTATGGATACGGATATCAATTTCTTTTTCAAGTCCAAGGGATGATGAATAGCCGCTACCATTTTCACCCAATAGGCCTGTGCTGTGGGCTTCGTCCACAATAATAACTGCGTCATATTTTTTTTTAAGAACGACCAATTCTTCCAATGGACAAAAATCTCCATCCATGGAATAAATGGACTCAACAACAAAAAAAAGTTGACCGGTGCTGACACTGATTTTTTTCTCCAAATCGTCTAAATCATTATGCTTAAAGCTATAACGTTTTGCAAGGCTCAACCGCGCACCATCTTTTATACATGCGTGGGAAAGTTCATCATAAAGAATGGTGTCGCCCTTTTGGGGAATGGAAGAAAGGACAGCAAGGTTTGCAGTATAGCCCGAATTAAATAGAAGTGCATTTTCGGATTTGAAAATCTTTGCCAGATTTTTTTCTACCGTTTCTGCATACGCTGAGTTTCCGGTTAAGAGTCTGGATCCCGTTGCCCCATTTACTGTATGACTCTTTTTGTTTGTGTTGTTTATAAGAGAGAAGAGCTCTTCACTTTTGGCAAGCCCCAGATAATCGTTAGATGAAAAATCAATTAGATTTTGATTGGGTTGTTTTAAACTTCGAAAAGATTCATTTCTTTTTCGCTGGAGTAATTCTTTTTCCAGCTTTACATAAATTCCACTTTTGATAGTACGCATTTTACTTCCCTCTCATTTTTTCAACCTCGTCCCACATTTCATCAGGAATGTCTTCCAGATGACTGAACTCTCCACCATGTCGGAGCCACTCACCACCATCAATAGTTACGACTTCACCATTTATATAACCCGAGTAGTCTGAAATTAAATAGGCTGCTAAGTTTGCGAGTTCCTGATGATCGCCAACGCGTTTTAGTGGAATCCTTGCGGCAGGATCAAACTTATTTACAAGATCCCCTGGAAGCAGTCGGCTCCATGCACCTTCAGTCGGGAAAGGACCCGGTGCGATTGCATTACTTCTGATATTATACTTTGCCCACTCTACTGCCAGCGATCGCGTTAATGCGAGCACACCTGCTTTACCACACGCAGAGGGAACCACATAACCAGAGCCCGTCCAGGCATAGGTGGTAACAATATTCAAGAAGGTACCGGGTTGTTTATTTTTGATCCAATTTTTACCCGCTGCCAACGTTGTGTAGTACGTTCCTTTCAATACGATATCCACCACAATATCAAAGGCTCGATGGGACAGTCTTTCGGTGGGGCTAATAAAATTTCCGGCTGCATTATTTAAGACTCCATGGATTTGTCCAAATTCGTTTTCTGAAGTTTTAATAACGTTTTCAATTTCTTCATACTTCCGTACATCACATGGCACGGCCAATACTTTTCCGCCAGTTTTTTGTCGAAGTTCTTCAGCCGTTTTATCGATAACTTCTTTTTTCCGGCTCGTAATAACAAGGTTGGCGCCTAATTCCAAAAAGTATGTACCCATTGATTTACCAAGTCCGGTACCACCACCGGTAATGATGATGGTTTTTCCATCTAATGCGCCTGGCTTTAACATTCCTTCCATGTTGCTCAATTTAGTCAAAGTAAAATTAATTGGAATTTAATCTAGTTGCTTCTGAATTGGTATTAATTTGCAGCATTGTAGATATTTGTTTTGAACTAAATTTTTTAAACTATGATTCGTGCCTTGATTTTTATAGCCAGTTTGGCTTTTCTGAGTTCTTCCTGCATTGTCCCCAAAAAGAAATATGACGAACTATTGGCGCAAAAAGTAAGAACCGATGGTGATCTTACGGAGCGGACCGCTCAATTGGAAAAAGCTGAAAAGGAATTAAAAGAGCTGGAAAGCCGTATTGCACAACTTAAAGCAGACACAACTTCTGTTGGTGTTGATCTTCGCGCGAACAAGCAGAAGCTGGCCGGCTTGGAAAAGGAACATGAAGAGCTTAATTCCTATTATAAAAACTTGCTAAATAGCAGCGGTAAATTAAATCGTGATTTAGCAATGCAACAGCAACAACTGGATCGGACACGAAGGATGAATGACTCCTTGAATACTAGTTTAATTGAGCGCGAGAAGAAAGTAGCTGAACTGGAGACCGTATTGGCTAATAAAGATAAAGCAGTTAGTGACTTGAAGAACCGGATTAGTAATGCGCTTTTAAATTTTAAAGAGAGCGATCTTACAGTAGAAGTAAAAAATGGAAAAGTTTATGTTTCCCTGGCAGAACAATTACTATTTGGTTCTGGAAGTATCGCTGTTGACAAAAAAGGTGTGACTGCATTGCAACAACTGGCAAAGGCCTTAAAGGATCAACAGGATATAAACATTACCGTAGAAGGACATACTGATAATGTTCCGATTTCAAAAAAATCGCAATACATGAACGATAACTGGGATCTTAGTGTGATGCGTGCTACTTCGATTACACGCATTCTTACTTCCGCAGGCCTTTCACCTAAGCAAGTTACTGCAGCGGGTAGAGGAGAGTATGTTCCGCTGGCATTGAATGACACTCCTGACAACAAGGCGAAGAACCGAAGAACTGAGATTGTCGTAACACCCAATCTCGATGAATTATTTAAATTGTTAGAAGCGAAATAGGATGATACGTTTTATTTTCGGCATACTCTACTTTGCGTTAGTCATTTGGGCGGTCGTTGACTTGTTCAATAGCCACCGGAGCACTGAGCAAAAACTTATTTGGCTAATTGTAATAATATTATTTCCTGTAGCAGGATCAGTGATTTATTATTTAATCAGTCGGCAGGTAATTAAGCTTTAGAAAAAAAATGGCTACCTCATTTGAAGTAGCCATTTTTATTTTAGAATACCTTTGTCATTGATTAAGGTCTTTACTAAAACTGATTGCGTCTATATCCTTCTGCTTGATAAGATTATTCAGCTTTGGAATGTCCGTTTTAAAGATTTTGTCCAGTTCAAGCAGTTGCACATCAATCTGGCCTGCAATTTCTTTGTAGACTTCCAATGTTTGAGCATTCGGACGGTAATCACTACTGGAGGCTTCACCGGCCAACGCTCCAATTTTATTGTTCAACCGCACGGGAAAATTCAATGGATCTTGACCACTTCTATTTTTCGTTTGATAAAGTGCTTCCTCAATAACCTTCATTTTTTCCAGTGTTGATTTAGCCAGGTCGTTGATATCCTTCATTTCTTCTTTGCCTTTCATCGGCTCTGTTACTTTGTTGATTTGTTGTCTGGCCTCCCGGATATTTTTCACCGCGGTATTCGTTTCAGATAATTTGTCCATCACCTTTGTAATAAAATCAAATTGTGCTTGAATGTCGGCAATCGTACCGGAGGTACGTGGGTCTTTCAAAATTTCAAACTCTGTTTCGTAAGCTTTGTCATTTACAGTAAGCCTGGCAAGGTACGTACCTGGCACCGCTTTCGGTCCACGTGTTGATGCTGCCCACATGATAAGTCCGTCAAACGTTTCAGCATCCGGATAGCGTGTATTCCAGTTGTGGCTGTTCATGCCTTCCTTTATAGAAAGTTTTTCTTCCTTTTTCTTTTTGTCAGGTTTGGTCGAGAATTTTTTAATGAGTTTCCCATCGGCTGACAAGTACTCCAATGAAACAGTTGATTTCGCGGTATCTTTTAAAATATAGTAGATCGTGACGCCACCCGGATGGTTCGTTCCTTCAGTCTTCGATATACCACCACGTCCAAATTGTCCTCCATCCATTCTGTAACTTGGAGTAGGTTTGAAAATATGAGCCGGACTATTGCTTACCGTTGTTGATAATTGGTGAAGCGGTGTAATGTCATCAATCAACCAAAAGCTTCGCCCTTGTGTTGCGGCAATCAAATTATCATCCTTAATGGTAAGGTCGGTAATGGGAACGATGGGGAGATTCAATTGGAAAGATTTCCAACTGGCGCCATCATCAAAGGAAACATACATACCGGATTCAGTGCCTGTATACAAAAGCCCCTGACGTTTATGATCAACACGTACTACCCTGGTAAAATGGTTGGCATCAATTCCATTTACAATTTTAGTCCAGGTTTTACCGTAGTCTTTAGTCTTGTAAAGTAACGGACGATAATCCCCCGATTTGTATTTTGTTGCAGCAACATAGAAAGAACCTTTCGCATGCGGATCAAAATCAACGCTGTTGAACATGCTCCATTCCGGTAGGTCGGGAGGTGTGATCTTTTCCCAATTTTTTCCAGCATTTTTTGTAATGTGTAACATGCCATCATCAGACCCTGCTACAATCAGGTCTTTTTCAAACGGGGATTCATTCACCGCGAAAATTGTACAATAGTATTCTACGGATGTATTGTCTTTTGTAACGGGTCCACCGGAAGAACCAAGTTTGGTAGGATCATTCCGCGTTAAATCAGGACTAATACTTTCCCAGGATTGTCCTTCGTTGTACGACACATGCAACACGTTTGAAGCGGCATATAATTTCTTAGGATTGTGCGGAGATATGAAAATCGGAAAGTTCCATTGAAATCTATACTTGGCACCTTCGGCACCATGGCCCATTGGGTTGTCGGGCCACACATTAATATTTCTGCTTTCTTTTGTCTTATGGTTTTCACGTGTTAAATATCCATCATAGCTTCCACCATACACAATATCATTATTTGTGGGATCGATCGCAATGTGTCCACTTTCTCCACCGGCTGTTGATTCCCAGTCCCGCTCACCAATGGAATATCCATCGGTGCGATGGGCGATACGTACAGTACTGTTGTCTTGCTGTGCACCGTATATTCTGTAAGGAAAAGAATTGTCAGTAGTTACGCGATAGAATTGAGCCGTTGGTTGGTTGTGATACGTTGACCAGTTTTCTCCCGCATCGAAGCTTACTTGTGCCCCGCCATCATCCGCGATCACCATACGCTGATTGTCTTCCGGGGCAATCCATAAATCATGATGGTCGCCATGTGGTGCATTATAGCGTGCAAAAGTTTTTCCACCATCTTTTGATTTGTGGTAAGAAACATTCAGAACATAGACG
>JBGTGG010000070.1:0-4765 GCA_041746855.1 Cyclobacteriaceae bacterium
TGTATTGATCATATTGGTTACGGCATCATCATCAATGAGCATGATACCTTTATTGCTTATAACTGTTTCCATGATTTTTACTTTTATTAATTGAATGCCTTAAATTCCATAGAGGGATTTTAGATCAACATGTTGTTTCTATTAAATTAATTATTGGACCATCATCGGTAAGAGCAATGCGCTTAAATTTTTTCCTCATGATGTTTTGGGATATAGACCCGGAACGTGGTTCCGATAGTCAGTTCACTTTCTATTTCCACACGACCACCCAGCGACTCGGCATGGGTTTTTACTAAGCTTAGCCCGATTCCTTTTCCGGTGACACTTCCTTTATGAAAGCGTTTATACAGTCCAAAAATTTTGCTTCCGTTTTTGGCGAGATCAATACCCTCTCCGTTGTCTTGCACGGACAGGCAAATGAATTTGTCATCCTGTTTGGTTTTGACTTCAATGCGGAGTGGTGTATCTGGCTTTCTATATTTAATGGCATTTGAAACTAAATTATACAAAATGCTATAGAGATAACTTTTGATGGTACCCACTTCTGGTGCGGTTGTGAAGTCCTCTACGATGGTCGCACCACTTTCTAATATGTCATCCTCTAATACTTGCTTGATAAGGTTCAATTCTTTCTGAAAAAATACCGGTTCCAGTTTCTCATTTTTAGACTTGCGTGCCGAAACAATGGTATTAATGTCTTTTACCACATCATCCAGGTGAGCTGCTTCTTCCGATAGTTTTTCGAACAAGAAATTATTTTCTGCCGACTCGCTTTCAATGACACTGACCAGCCCCATAATTTTTGCAATAGGCGCACGTAGGTTATGCGATACGATATACGAAAACTGTTGCAGGTCTTTGTTTTTATTTTGAAGCCTATCAATCAAGGCCATTCTTTCAAGTTCCACTTCCTTGTGTTCGGTGATGTCCTGATTCACACCAAAATGTTTGATGGTTCTTCCCTCTTTATCTTTAATAATTCGGAAGTGAACAGACACAAATCCCATCTCGCCATTCGCATAAATAATGCGATGCTCGGCCTTAAAAGTAAATCGCGCATCTACCGCTTTCTTGGCCTCTTCCACAGATCTGCCTACTATTTCGGCTTCCTCCGTAGGGACAAAAAGCTTTGTATACCGTTCTGCAGACATGGAATATCCTCCTACTTCTTCGGCCGTTGTTTTTAAAACCGCATAGAACTGGTCATTGAAGGTGAACGTGTCTGTCAATACATCATACTCCCAATAACCAAGCTTTGCTATCTGTGCGGCAAGTGTAAGTTGATTGTCTCTGCGTACTAATGTATCTTGAAATTTTTTACGCTCTGTAATATCTTGTTCAATTGCCATAAAACCGGTAAGCCTGTTCTGACTATCGTGTAATGGTCTTGCTTCAATATCCAACCAATAGGGGCGGCCTGACTTACTGTAATTTAATATCTCCACCCGGAAACCCTGACCATTTCTAGCGCATTCGCCCATGTACCTGCTTACCGCCCGATCCGTATTGGGGCCTTGTAATATATGTCCCGGTTTTTTACCAACCACTTCCTCAAATGTATATTCTGTGATCCGTTCAAATCCTTCATTCACCCATGTAATTCTTCCTCTAATATCTGCAACAATCACTGCATTCACAGTAAGACTGGCGATAGCCGAAAGTTTTCTGTTTTCTTCCTCAATATTTTTTTGTTCTGTAATATCCGTAATCATGGCAAGTGCGCCTTCATAGGTTCCGTCTTCCCGAAAGAGGGGATTGGCAGAAACATTTGTCCAGATTTCCCTACCTGATTTTGAAATATATTTAAAGTGCCCGCGACCGGATTTTCCGTCCCGCCTTTTTTGCATGAGATCGACAGCAATTTCTTTGCCTTCATCATCCATAAAGGCATAAATATCCTTCCCAATCATTTCCGCGTGTGTGTATTCAAATAGCTCACACATCTTGTTGTTGACAAAAGTGGTTTTATCGTGTTCATCAACAACCCACATTCCTTCTTGTGCTGTCTCCACAATTTGGCGATACCGTTTTTCGGCTTCTTCAATTCGCTTGCGTGCCAGCACTTGCTCGGTTACATCCACCCCGAAGTAGAACAATCCCGCTACATTGCCGTCTACATCGCGGTAAGGTTGATGCAATACATTTTGATAGATTTCTGTAAGTTGACCATCTCCATTTTGGTCAAGCTTAAAGAGCATCTCATTGGCTTTGAAGGGCTGACCACTATCGTAGATACCATTAATAAATTCTTGAAATCCTTGAGCTTCCAATTCGGGAAATACCTCAAAGCCAGTCTTCCCGATAATATCTTTCTTTCCAGACTGTTGTAAATAGATCGGATTTGCAAGTTCAAAGACATGATTTCTTCCGCTCGTGATACACATACTCACCGGAGCATTCATAAACAAATCGGACAGCCGCTTACGTTCTGCTGCAATCATTTTCTCGGCTTTTTTTAGTTCAGTAATATCTTTGGCTATACAATATATAATCTTATCATTCGCTTCGTAATGAGAAGACCATAAGAGTGTAACAAGTGATCCATTCTTGTGTATATAGCGGTTTTCAAACATGGTGATATCTTTTCCGCTTACAACAGCAATCCCGGCTTTTGCTGTAGCCTCTTTATCTTCTTCATAGACCAACTCCAGCGGCTTCATTTTCACCATCTCAGCCGGGGTATATCCCAATATTTTTATAGAAGCTGGACTTACATACGTAAATAAGCCTTCACTATTCATAGTGCAAATGACGTCCAAAGAGTTGGTCTCAATATTGCGCAGCAATGTTTCTGCTTGCCTGATCTTTTCTTCGGCAATATTTTTTTGCGTCACATCTCTTGCTACTCCATACCGGATCCTGTCTTGTTCTTCCCATCGGGTAGACCAGGAGAGTGTTACCAACGAACCATCTTTTCTTATATAACGATTTTCAAAATTGGTCAGCAACTTTCCGGTCATCACATAGCTTGCTGAATCGATTGTTTTTTGCCTATCCTCTTCGTAGACAAAATCAAATGGGCTTTTTCCGATAAGTTCTGCAGGTGTATATCCTAAAATTGCTTCGCTGGCTGCACTTACATGGAGGAAGTATCCATCTTCACTGACACTGCACATCATGTCCAACGAATTCGCATCCATGTTGCGCAGACGGATTTGCGTTTTTTCTTTTTCGCGCTCCAACCTATATTTTTCTATTGTTCCAAGCACGGCCATCGGCAATCGATGGGGACGATCTTTTAAGATATAGTCATCGGCACCAGCACGCATCGCTTCTACCGCAAACTCTTCCGAGACTGTGCCGGTTACCAAAACGAACGGAATTTTTAGTTTGGATTTTCGTAATATTCCCATCGCATCTATAGAATTAAAAGCGGGGAGGTTGTGATCGCTAAGGATAAGTTCGGGCGCAAATTTTTCCAACGCTTCGGTGTATTCCCCGCGTGTAGACACAACCTTTAACTCAGATTCGATGTTCGCCTTTTTCAATATGCGCGCCACCAGATCTGCATCGGTAGGCTGATCTTCCAGGTGGAGTATTTTTATTTTGGTAGTGGCTGATGTCATGAACGGAATAATTTTAAACGGGAGGGTGATTCAACATGACCCAATACATGCCGGAGTGAGAGATTGCTTCCATGAACCCTGTAAAATCCACAGGCTTCACGATGTAACTGTTTGCGCCCAGCGCATAGCATTTCTCTATATCCGGGTTTTCTTTTGAAGAAGTGAGTACCACCACGGGTATGCTTTTGGTCAACTCATTTGACTTTATTTGTTGTAACACCTCAATGCCATCTACTTTAGGCATCTTCAAGTCCAGTAAAATCACTTTTGGTCGTTCGCTTATATCGCGGTCCGCAAACTCACCGCTGCCAAATAAAAAGTCCAATGCCTGAACGCCATCCTTTAAGTGGACTATTACATTTGTAATTCTACTTTTCTTAAGCGCACGGATAGTCATTTCAGCATCGTGCTCATTGTCTTCTATCAGTAGTATGTCAACGATTGAATTTTTCATATTTTTATTATGCAACGCCTAAGTTGATCTCACCCAGAAACCTTGTATTTTCTATTGTGTATTTTTCGGTGTCCTCTTTTTGCTTCGTTTCTTTATCCATTTTCTCTATCGGTAGACTGAAATAAAATGCTGCACCTTCGCCTTCTTTTGCTTCGGCCCACATTTTGCCTCCGTGCTTCTGAATGATCCGATAGGCAATGGCTAATCCTACACCGGTGCCTTCGAATTCACTCTCAAGGTGCAGTCGCTGAAAAACCCCAAACAATTTGTTTACATACTTCATGTCAAACCCTACTCCATTATCGCGTACACAAAAAATGATTTCATCAGCGTGTTCCACACAACTTATGGTAACGATTGGCTTTTCTATTTTGGATGAATACTTAATTGCATTGGATAATAAATTTGTAATGACGTGACCTAGCAACGCTTTATCGCCCATCACGGTTGGCAGTGCTTCGATGGTAACGTGCGCGTGATGCGTAAACGCTTCTGAAATTTCAGAAAGTGCTGTGTGCGCTACTTGGTTCATATTGATCATACCCTTTTTCACTTCTTTTCTGCCAAGTCGGGAAAAGGTGAGCAAGTCATCAATTAGTAAGCCCATATGCCTTGCGTTGCTCTGAATAGTGCGAAGCAACCGAATTGCTTCCTGGTCCAGCGTGGCACTAAAATCTTCCTCCAGCATTTGAGCGTAGCCTCCTACTGCTCGTAATGGAGCACGCAAGTCATGCGACACCGAATA
>JBGTGG010000071.1:0-7824 GCA_041746855.1 Cyclobacteriaceae bacterium
GCAGATTTTGAATTTGGTGATGTTTCAGCAAAACTCGCGATCATGAACCCAACCGATATTGTTGAGTTTAACCCGGTGAATACCTACACGCTCGGAGCGCAATTGGGATTTGGTGGGATGTATCTGAACTTCCTTTATGGCGATCAGGACGGTACATTGGATGAAGATATTAATGGGATCGGAGACGACTCCGCTGGAACGCTTTTCCAGGCAGACTTTACAGCGGGTTGGGACTTATCTGAAAGTTTCTATCTGGGTGTAAATGCATCCTACCAATCGACAGCAGCAGGTGAAATTGTAACAGCTTCAGGGATTGAAGATATCGATGCAGACGGCTCATCTTTCTTGGGTGTAGCGCTGTATCCTAAAGTTACGCTTTCAGAGAAGTTTGCGGTTGGATTACGTGCTGAATATTTCTCCGTTACAAACGGCCATCTGGGGATTTTTGGTTTGGACGATAATGGCGATGGTAATGTAATTGCACTTACCCTTTCAGGAAATTATAAAGTGGGCGGATTTACGTTCATCCCTGAATTTCGGATTGACTCTACATCGGAAGGTTCTTTCTTTAAAGCGGGTGATACTGAATTAAGCAAAGCTATGCCTTCACTTACGTTCGCGGCTGTGTACGCATTCTAAACTTTTTATAATCTGGATGGCGGTGATACGCTGTCCAGATTCAACTTTTAATCAATTATCAACTTAAACTTTAAACACTATGTCAAAGGTTAAACTTGAATACATCTGGTTGGATGGATACAAACCGACACAAAGCCTTCGAAGCAAAACCAAAATTGTTAGAACTTTTAATGGCACATTGGAAGATTGTCCGATGTGGTCTTTTGATGGAAGTTCTACACAGCAAGCAGAAGGAAACTCTTCTGATTGCCTCCTACAACCAGTCGCTGTATTTCCTGACCCGGGAAGAAAGAATGCCTATCTCGTAATGACCGAAGTACTAAGTGCTGATGGAACCCCGCATCCTTCAAATGGCCGGGCAACAATTGATGATGACGACAACGATTTTTGGTTCGGGTTCGAACAAGAATATTTTCTATGGAATCCGGAATTTGATAAACCTTTCGGATTTCCGGAAGTTGGATACCCGGCTCCACAAGGCCAGTACTATTGTTCAGTTGGTGCCAAAAATGCTTTTGGCCGCGCATTGGTAGAAGAGCATCTCGACTTGTGCCTGGAGGCTGGTATCAATGTAGAAGGAATAAATTCTGAAGTTGCTACTGGTCAATGGGAGTTTCAGGTTTTTGCAAAAGGCGCTAAAGCTGCTGGCGACCAAATGTGGGTAGCCCGTTATCTCCTTGAAAGAGCAGGTGAAAAATACGGACTTGCTATCAACTGGCATTGCAAACCATTGGGTGATACCGATTGGAATGGTAGCGGCATGCATGCAAACTTTTCAAATGAGTTGCTGCGTACCTGCGGTTCAAAAGATATTTACACCACCATCTGCGAGGCTTTTGGTCCGCTTGTAAAAGAACATATTGATGTATATGGCGCTGACAATCATTTACGTTTGACCGGCAAGCACGAAACCCAATCCATCGATAAATTTTCTTTTGGAGTATCGGATCGCGGTGCATCCATAAGAATTCCTATCGCCACAGTCGAGAATGAATGGAAAGGATGGCTGGAAGACAGAAGACCCAATTCTTCTGCGGATCCATACAAAGTCGCTTCACGCATAATTAAAACCGTGAAGACTGCGAAAGTTCTGGAGATGGCAGAGCAATAAAACTAAACCTGTAACCTAAAAGTCCTTGCACGATACATTTAAGACTGATGTGGAGTGCAGGGACTTAATATTTTAGACAAATACCTAAACAACAGGTTGAATTGGAAAAACAACAAGAAAGGTGCTTCCTGAACCGCGTACCGATTCAAGTGTTATCGAACCTCCTAAACGGTCAATCAAAATTTTGACAATCGCAAGTCCTAGTCCATTGGAACTTTCACCCCCGGTAGGTCGTGCGCTCAGCTTTTTAAATTTTTGAAACAAGAATTGTTTATCATATTCAGAAAAACCAGGCCCCTGATCCTTAATTGCCATATGAACCATATTGTCTTTTACTTCGATGTCAATCTCCACCTGTGAGTTTGGCGAAGAGAACTTCATGGCATTTGAAATAAGATTATCCAAAATCCTGGAGAGATAATCCCGATCAGAGACAATGCTTTCAACTTTTTCACCTTTGATGATGATACCAATATTTTTACCATCAAATAATGACTGGTGCTCCTTCTTTTTTTCAGACACCAATTCATGGAAACTAAAAGCATCATAATTGGGCTTGATGTTTTCTTCGAGCATGTGGACATCCAACAAATCGATAATCAAATCAATCCCGGATCGCATTGCAGCTTTCATCATGGCAATGTATTTTTTTTGCTCTTCCGTGAGTGCATCCATTTCCATCAACCCAATCAAACCCCTGATATTGTTGAGTGGTGATTTCAAATCATGGGCAACAATACTCATCAGGGTGTCCTTTTCATGGTTTAGATCAGACAATTCGCGGTTCCTCCGGATCAGTCGCTCATTCTGCTGGCCAATCTCAATACGTTGTTGCTGGATTTCTTCGTTTTGGGTTTCAAGCTTTTTATTTACTTCCTTCTTCTTCTTCTTATAATACCATTGTATAAAAGCCATCAGGCTGACAAACGAGATCACAACAATCAAGAAAACATTTTGCAAATCCTTTTGGCGTATGATGGATTTAGCAACATCGTCCTTTGCTACCAACAGCTCATTCTCTTTTTCCGTCTTTTCGATTTCAAGTTGAAATTGCAATCGCTCAATTTGCCGGGTCAAGTCTACATTTTGAAGCGATTCCTTTAGGATAAGATATTTGTTTTGGTATTGATTGGCTTTGCTTAAATCATTTCGCTTTTCATAGACCTTGCTAAGATATAAATTGGCATCCCTAGAAATACTTAGGTTTTTCGATCGTTCAGCTTCCAAGAGTGCTGTATTTAAGTATCGCAATGCAACCTCAAAATTATTTGTAAGAAAATAGCAAATGCCCATCTGCAAGTTGGCGCGCGCGAGCATACGCTTGTTATCAATTTCAACTATTGTTTGATATGCCTTCTTCGCGGCAGATAACGCTTCATTACTATTATTTCCACCAATGTAAATCTCAGAAAGGGCGAGGCTGATTTCCGCCAAACTGATTTCATCATTGATTGAAGTCGCTATTTCAGTGGCTTCACGGAGGGAATTTATTGCTCTTTCGGATAGCCCAACATCGTTGAACACCAATCCCAATTCCATCAATGCCGACAAAATTCCGCGGGGATCACCGATTTGCCTGCGTAATTTAAGCGCCTCTTGTGAAGCTTCAAGTGCTTTTTGATTGTCACCTTGTGAACTATACAAGCCCGCTAAACTTCGGTAAACATATGCTGAACCTGATTTGTCTTTTAGATTTTCAAAAATATCCTTTGCATTGATCAGGTTCTCATACGCACGAACCAAATCACCTTGATCAAAAAACAACCGGCCGAAATTATTATATCCATATGCCAATTGAATAGAGTCATTCTGTTCGGAAGCCACCTCGATAGCTTGTTCATGGTACTCAAGTGAGGTCGAAAAATTTCCACCATATGCATTTGCAAGGCCAATAAAACTCAATGGTTTCGCCAGTTCTTTTTTCAATTTCAGTTCCTTGCCCAACGCATAGGCCTGCTCACAATAATATATAGTGCTGTCTGGATGCGACAACCTGTATTCAAAACCAATATCGTTCAATAGTTCAAAGCGTACTTTCCCTTTTGCCGTGGTGAGTGATTGTTTTAAACTATCGATTAAACCAACGTTCTGAGCCAATACTTGTTCTGCAAACGAAAATAAAAGTATTGTGACAAAAATATAGTGGATGGGCTTCCGCATCATATTGATTTCAAATTACCGCTTATTATGTCACGATCAAAATAACTGCCTCTCTCAATGGCCAAATTAATCCGCTCAACTACATTATCAAGTTCTTCACCCGCCATTCGCAAGTAGCGCAACAGTTCTGTATCCGCTTCAGAAATATCTACATAGTCAAGAAGTTGAATCAACCCCAATAATCTGCAAAGGGGGCCGCGCAATAAATGAGAGTTAATGAACGCATACTCTGCCAAATATTTGTTCTTCTGTTCCAATGCTATCGTTCGCTCGTGTACCCGTTCTTCAAGGAGGCTGTTCATCTTTTTTATTTCTTCCAGCGCTTTCGCAAGCTTCACATTTACTTCTGAAACTTCAGCCTCTCGCTTTTTTGTTTCTGTAATTTCATGAGCGACTGACAAAATTCTTGAGACCTTCCCTAACCGGTTTTGAATGGGCGCATAGGTAGACATTACCCAAAACTGATGATCTTTTACTCTGTATAAACTTTCGCCACTGCTGCTCGCTCCTTTAACGATTCGGTTCCACTCTTTGATTTTTGCGTCACGCACTGTAACATCCATGTGTTGAAACCTGTTAAGGCCAATAGGATTGCTGCGGGTCATATCAAAAACCTTTTGATTGGCGTACAAAATATTTCCTTCTGTATCAAACTCTGTAATATGGAAATGCTCCCGCAACGCCTCAACAATACTTCTTGATTCCGCCTCCTTCTCCGCCAACAATTCTTGCGTGGTCGATAATTCTTCAAGGCTTTGCCTTAACTCTTCCCCAATCGCGGCAAGTTCTTCGTTTTGCTTTTCAATCTTGTTAACAAATGAGCGTTGGTTTGCTTCAAAAATATACGTTAACCATAAGGTCAATAGTATTAGACCAAGGTGAAGCGAAATAATCAATATTGAATCAGTTTTTGCAATCCATTTCTCCGGAAGGTCAATTTTCCCTTCCATAAAATAAAATCCCAAAACCGATACTACCCCAACAATCGCCCACATCCAGGTAAACCTATAGGTTGTTAAAATCAAGGCCATCATGGGAATCAATACCATCCACGGCAAAGCATAAGAGTGTATCCCATCAGAAAATAATGAAAGAATTACCAACCCACTCCAACACGTAAAAATATAGGTGTGCGCTATTAACTTGACAGAAAAACCTACTTTGACAAAAACAATTAACAACAAAAACCAAAAGACAAAAAACAGCATCAGGTACCGTGCTGTTAGAAATCCATTCGAAAAGGTATTTAGATAATAAAAAAAACAAAAGATGACCGAAGTGGAAATAAAATAAAAGAGCAGCCGTACAAGCCTCAACTCGGAAGATGGAAGTGCCTCATATTGGCCTATAAAGTATTTTTCAATCGCTTTTCTCATTACAAATTTATAATCCTCTAATCTTCTTCAATAAAATTCAAATCACGATTATACGTCTCTGCAATACTACGCAAAGCAATAAAAGCAATAAACACCGTGATGGCCGCCACTACCAACGCCCCGGAAACAATTCCCAAATGTTCGCGAAAGAATTTAAACGCGAGTACAATCGGCACGGTAGTGCCACGGATAAAATTAGGTACGGAAGTAGCAACCGTAGCGCGAAGGTTGGTGCCAAATTGCTCCGCAGCAATGGTGACAAACAATGCCCAATACCCAATTCCAACACCCAAACAAAAACATGAAAAATAAAAGAACGATACGGTTTTTACAGGGGCAAAAAGATACATCAGAATGAAAACAGAAGTCAAGACAATGTAGGCAGCTACAACCTTCTTTCGTGACCCAATCAGTTGGCTGATCACACCACTTGTGAAATCACCGAGTGCCAGTCCCAAATAACTAAACATCACCGCATCCCCGGCAGAAATCCCCTCAGGAAAACCTAATTCCCTCCCAAACTCAGGTGAAAATGTAATCAACACACCGATGGTAAACCAAATGGGAAGACCAATAAAAATGCAACCCATAAACCGCTGGAACCTTTCCTTCTTTGTGAACAATTTCAAAAAATTTCCGCGTGAAACTTCTGTTTGTTCTTTTAATTTTTTAAACATTCCTGATTCGAAAACACTGATCCGTGTTGCCAATAATGCAAGTCCCAATCCACCACCAATAAAATAGGTTGTCTGCCAATCATAACTCTTCGCAATGTAATTTGCCAATACAGCACCAAACAAACCTACTGTTGCCACGAGTGCCGTTCCATATCCGCGCAAGCGTGTTGGCAATACTTCCGATACCAATGTAATGCCGGCACCAAGCTCTCCTGCCAATCCAATACCAGCGATGAAACGTAAGAAAGCATATTCGCTTACGGTAGTGGCAAATCCATTGGCAATATTGGCCAACGAATACAAAAGTATCGATCCAAACAAAACCGATAACCTGCCGCGTTTATCACCCAGAATTCCCCAGATAATACCACCGATCAATAAGCCGACCATTTGTACCATGAGCAAAAACTCACCCTGATCAAACAATTGATCTTCCGCAACACCCATCCAACGCAGGCTGGGAATCCGTACAATGCTGAACAACAACAAATCGTATATATCCACAAAATACCCCAATGCCGCTACGATAACAGGGATTGAGAAGAGTTTCTTTAAATCGTCACGATTGACCATTTGTACCAAATTTCATTAAAAATAGGGGAGTTTAACTTAAATCCAATGCAAATTGATTGAACCACGTCACGCAAAGAAACCACCCATAGAAAAGTGAAAAAGTATGCGGAAAGAATGAGCTTAATTAGTACTTACTTGAAAAACCTAAACAAAGCAATATGAAAAGGATATGCTATCTATTTCTAGTTTTTACAATACTGATTTCCTTCCAGGGATTCAGTCAAAAGAAAAAAACCAATACCAATTCATCAGCATCAACTACCTATGATGAGAAATTATATAACGGCCTCGAATGGCGGTCTATAGGCCCGTACCGTGGCGGCAGGTCTGCAGCAGTAACGGGTGTTTCCGGTAAGCCCAACTTGTTTTATTTTGGATCGGTAGGCGGTGGTGTTTGGCGAACCAACGATGCCGGCAATAGTTGGGAAAATATTTCTGATGGTTTTTTTGGTGGATCCATTGGAGCCGTTGCTGTAAGTGAGTGGGACAACAATGTGATCTATGTTGGCGGTGGCGAAAAAACTGTACGCGGCAATGTTTCTTATGGATATGGAATGTGGAAATCTGTAGATGCCGGAAAAACCTGGGCCAATATTGGATTAAACAATTCAAAACACATTTCACGTATTCGCATCCATCCTAAAAACCCGGATGTTGTTTATGCTGCTGTAATGGGCGACCTGTTTAAATCATCGGAAGAGCGAGGCGTATATAAATCCAATGATGGTGGCAAAACCTGGGAACGTAAACTGTTTGCCAATGCTGATGCTGGAGCAGTCGATCTTGTGATGGACCCAAATAATCCACGGATTCTTTTTGCTTCAACGTGGCGCATTCGAAGAACGCCTTACAGTTTAGAAAGTGGTGGCGAAGGATCAGCGATGTGGGTAAGCACCGATGCAGGTGAAACCTGGAAAGATATTTCTGCAAACGAAGGCCTGCCAAAAGGAACCTGGGGGATTGTAGGGATTTCTGTTTCCCCGGTAAACTCCAATCGTGTATACGCAATTATTGAAAATGAAAATGGTGGGTTGTTCCGTTCGGATGATGGCGGCAAGAAATGGAGCAAAGTAAACGATGATCGAAACCTCCGTCAGCGTGCTTGGTATTATACACGTGTGTATGCCGATTCACAAGATGAAGATATCGTCTATGTTCTGAATGTTTCTTACCACAAATCAAAAGATGGTGGAAAAACTTTTGCACGCTATAATGCACCACATGGCGACCATCATGATTTATGGATTGCCCCGGAAGACAATCAGCGTATGGTGATCGCGGATGATGG
>JBGTGG010000072.1:0-12564 GCA_041746855.1 Cyclobacteriaceae bacterium
TAATCAGGGCAGATGTTTTTTTCAAGGAAGAGAAGGACACCTACGGCAAAGGTAAAATCTGTGATATCAGGTTAAGTTGTCCTGGCCCCAGGATATTTGCCTCGTCTGATGAAGAAAGTTTTGAAGCGGCTGTTGCGGAAACAATACGGGATTTGGACATCCAGCTTGAAAAAAGAAAAAGTGAAATGTACAGTTCGTAACAAAAAATTGAAAATTATGAATAATAATAATGTAGATTTTGTAAAAGAAGAAAAGATGATCACCAAACAAGAATTATTGGAGCTGGCAACCGAACACACTCCACATTGTGTGTCGATTTTTATACCCACTCACCGTGCCGGTGAAGAAACATTAAAAGGAAAAGATGCTTTAAATTTGAAAAACCAATTAAGGGAGGTAAAAGCTAAATTGGAGGGACTGGGCATGCGTGTTGATAGCATTGATGCGTATGTAAAACCTATTCAAGATTTAGTTGACAATGGTGAATTTTGGCGTCATCAGTCAGACGGCTTGGCGATTTTTTTATCTGAAAACTTGTTTCAAAGTTATGTTGTCCCTGTTTCTTTTGAGGAATTTAACTATATATCGAATGAATTTTATATCAAGCCGATTATTCCCATTTTAAATGGTGATGGCTTATTTTACTTGCTGACGTTAAAAAAGGATGAAGTTAAATTTTATGAAGGCACACGGCATAGTGTCACGGAAATTATGATTGATGATATCGTTCCTTCCAGATTGGAAGACCGTGTGGGCTATGATTATGAACAGAAGGGTTTGCAATTCAGGACCCAACAAGGTAATCGTGGACAGGGTTCTTTTCACGGTCACCAGGATCTTGATACCAATGAGAAAATAGAATTGACGCAATATTTTAGGGCAGTTGATAAAGGGTTGATGAAGATACTCAATGATGATCAAGCGTCTCCGCTGGTTGTTTGTTCGTTGGATTTTTATTTTCCACTCTACAAAGAGGTGAGTTCCTATAAAAACCTTTTTCCACAACATCTTTCCGGCAATCCGGGAGACAAGGATAGTATCGACTTACAAGAAGAAGCCTGGGAATTACTTGAACCTTACTTTGCTAAAGCCCGACAGGAGAAACTGGATAATTTTTCTGAATTTTTTGGTACAGGAAAAGCTTCGGCTACTCTAGAAGAAATATTTCCAGCCGCATATGAAGGAAGGGTGGATACACTTTTTTTAGAAAATAGATCAGATGTTTTTGGAGTTTATAATCCAACCACCGGGGAGCTAAGGACACACGATGTACATCAATTTCCCAATGTTTCTTTAACGAACCTTCTCGCAACGATGGTTTTAAAAACTGGGGGAACTGTTTATTTACTAGAAAAGCAAAAAATGCCTTCGAATTCATCCAGTGTAAACGCTTTGTTCAGGTATTAAGGACACAACTTAGAAGAGTCGTTAAACAGTAGAATACTTTGGGAATCTGAGATACTTTGAAGATTCAAGCTACTTGATCAGTATGAGTAAAGATATTACCTTGAGAAATAGTTTACGCACACAATGATCAGAACCCCATTTTTTATTGCAGTACTACTTAGTATCACGGGATTCTCTTACGGACAAGGGAAGCGGGGGATGGCCTATGGCCACCACTCTAAAAATGATTTAGCTGCATTGTCTCCCGAAATTTCGTGGTGGTACAATTGGTCTGAAGTTCCTGAAACTTCAGTAGCAAATGTTTTTGATGATTATAATTTTGAGTTTGTTCCGATGACCTGGAATGGAGCTTTCAATGAGACGAAGCTTCGTACTTTTCTTGCGAACCATCCGGAAACAAAATACCTGCTGGCATTCAATGAGCCAAACTTCCTCGAACAGGCGAATCTTACACCATCGGAAGCCGCAGCTTTATGGCCAACGTTGGAATCGATAGCCGATGACTTTGATTTAATAATTGTTGGCCCTGCTGTAAACTACTGTGGTGATTGTGTGAATGAGAATGGAACGACCTACACCAGCCCATTCGATTATTTAGATGATTTTTTTACTGCCTGTTCTGAATGTCGGGTTGATCACATCGCGGTTCATTCGTATATGAATACAGTAGGTGCTCTATCCTGGTTTATTGGTGAATTCAAAAAATACGGCAAACCTATTTGGTTAACTGAGTTTGCGGGGTGGGAATCGAATGGTACGATTAACAATGTCAATGATCAACTTAATTTTCTAATCGGTGCGGTTGATTTTTTGGAATTGGATCCCGATGTATTCCGCTATTCGTGGTTTATTGGGCGAGGAGAGGGCATTAGTAATTATCCGCACATCGACCTTCTTGGAGCTGACGGAAAGCTTACGGTATTGGGTGAAGCGTATAAACAAATGCCTGTTCATGATGAAAACCATGTAGTGGATATTCCTGCCTTGATACAAGCCGAATCATACAACACCATGTATGGCATTCAACTTGAAAGAACGAGTGATGAATCTGGGCTTGCAAATGTTGGCTGGATCGATGCAGGCGATTGGTTGGAATATAAAATACGGGTGCCTGAGGACGAAACATATAAAGTCAGGTTCAGAATAGCTGCTAATCAAAATGCTACCTTAAATTTTCTTGTGGATGGCGTCAATAAACTTACACAATCCTTCACGAACACGGGAGGGTGGCAGAGTTGGTCAACTTTTGAAAATAAAATTGATCTCACAACGGGCGAGCATATCATACGTCTACAAGCGGCCACAGGTGGTTTTAATATAAATTGGTTTGAAATCGCAAATGATCTGATTACCAATATACCTGAAGTGAGTGAAAATGAGCGTGTGTTGGTCTACCCGAACCCCGCTAGTGATCAAATTTTTATTGAAGGGGATGATCAGGATTTCTTTGTAGTTAAGATGATTGATGTTTTCGGAAGAACTGTAAAAAGAATTTCCTTTAACAAGGAGACAACACTGGATGTATCGAATCTTGAGAAGGGTGTTTATTTCTTACATATTGCGAATGATCAATTTGTGAATACCCGAAAAATCGTAGTCCGGTAATTAGCCGTTTTTTTAAAGGGTATTGAATTGTTTTTAATCCAATACCCTTTAAAAATTTTCTGAAATCAAAAAGGTTTAAAATCCATTACCACCCAATACCATAATCTTCACCATGGTTGCTCGATCCACCCCAGAAACTGCCGTGTTCCCAATCAAAATAGATTGCATTGATTGGGCCTGATGTTCTGGGTGAAAAGTCCATTTTGTAACCCATTTTGGAAAGTTCGGCACGAACCCACGGTGGTGTATCCTCTTGTAGCGTGATGGCCCCCGGTTTAGTTTCATGCTCGCCAAAGGAAGCATGCATTTGATAACTATTAAAGTTTGCTGCTTCTGCTGCTTGTTGCACATTCATACCAAACTCAACCACGTTTAAAAAGAATTGGAGTAAATTCTGGTCTTGCGAATCGCCACCTTGTACTGCGAATGATAAAAATGGTTTGCCATCCTTTAGCGCCATGCTGGGTGTGAGCGTAACCCGCGGTTGCTTGCCCGGTTCAAGCACATTGAATGGACCTTCTTTTTCATCCAACACAAAACTTTGCATCCGTTGGCTCATCCCGATACCGGTGTTCCCAGCAATGCAGGCAGGTATCCAACCGCCACTCGGTGTAATGGAAACTACCCAACCTTCTTTATCCGCTGCTTGAACAGTAGTGGTCCCTGCATAAAAGGATTCTTTAAAGTCTTCCATGGATTGTGGAGTAGATGGTTTAAAATCGTGATTCGAAGCTTGTCCCCACTTTTCCAGCAAACCGGAGAACGGATTTACTTTTCCTTCGTATGGATAGGGGTCTCCCGGTTTTATAGTTGGATTATTTTTTTCTGCGTTGATTTGCTTAACACGTTCCGCTGCATATTCTTTTGAAAGCAATCCCTTGATTGGCTCTACCGGATCTTTATAGATATCACCATAGTAAAAATCACGATCCGCAAATGCCAGGTTCATAACCTGGTAAAGGGTATGGATGTAGTTGGTTGAATTGTAGCCCATACTTTTTACATCTAGTTTCTCAATCATGTTAAGCGATTGCAGTAGGGCAGGCCCTTGTGTCCATGGAGCAAGTTTGTACACTTCAATTCCCTTGTACGTAGTCATGGATGGTTCTTCAATTTTCACTTTCCAATTGGCGAGATCGGATTCTTTGAAAACCCCACCTTGTTCATTGGCACCGCGCACAAATTCTTTTGCGATGTCACCTTTATAGAAACGTTCATTCGCAGCATAAATGGCTTCCTTTCTGGATTTACCTTTTTTCAATGTTTGCTGCTCGGTATCGACTAACTTTCGCAGTGTGGCGAGTAAATCTTTCTGGATAAAAATTTCACCTGCATCCGGAGCTTTTCTTTCCCTGTCGGGATGGGTGAAAAACACATTGGATGAATACGGCCATTCACTAATTCTTTTTTCACCACGATCGATGGCATTGGCAGTCTGCGCTTCAATCGGATAACCGGATGCGAGTTGCATGGCGGGTTCCAATACTTCTTTTAAACTCATCGTACCATATTCCGCCAACATCGTCATGAGTCCGCCTGCTGTTCCGGGTGTGGTAGCGGCTTGCGGCCCAAACTCCGGTGGGTAATTTAGTTTTTTGTCTTTAAAGAATTGTACGGTAGCACCGGAAGGAGCAACACCCAACGCATTGATGGCAATTACTTTTTTCGTTTTTGGATTATAGATCAGCGCTTGTGTTTCGCCTCCCCAACTCAATACATCCCACATGGTACAAGTTGCGGCCAACATGGCGCACGCTGCATCAACAGCATTTCCACCTTTTTGGAACGTCATGGCACCAGCCGTGGCAGCCAAAGGCTTTCCGGTAATGGCCATCCAGTTTTTTCCATGTAAAACAGGTTTTTGTGTTTGTTGGCTGTAGGAAAACTGTCCATAACACAGGAATAATAGAATGATAACAATTCGTTTCATAGGATGCAGGTTATAAGTCGGTTGCTTATTTAAAGATACGGACTATTGAAGTGAATCGGGCTGCCACTTAAATAAAAACAGCAAAGTACTTTTTGTGGATTGCGAACACAACCTTATTATTCACATCGCATTCAAGTAACAAACAATACCCACCTTTGTGCGTTTTTTTATCCCTTTCGAATGAAAATTTTTTATGCCGTACAGGCAACGGGCAATGGACACATCAGCAGGGCGCATGAATTGTATCCGTATCTTCAGGAACTGGGCGATGTCGATATTTTAATCAGCGGATCCAATGCTACCCTCGAAACCAACTTTCCAGTAAAGTATAGAAGCAAAGGAATTAGCCTGTTTTATAATGAATGTGGTGGATTGCATTTTGGTAGAAGTATTGTCAAGGCAAAATTTCTTGATGTGTTAAAGGATGCAAACTCCCTACCGTTGGAACAGTATGATTTGATTATCAATGATTTTGATTTCGTTACGGCACATGCCTGTCGAAAAAAGGGATTGCGCTCTGTTCAATTCGGTCACCAGGCGAGTTTTCAATCAATGAATACTCCGCGGCCACTAAAGCAAAGTTTTGTAGGTGAAAGCATTTTGAAGCAGTATGCAAAAGCAACAACCTATGTTGGGCTGCATTTTAGACCGTATGATGATTTCATTTTTCCTCCGGTGATAAAACGTGAATTTGTGGAAGCGAAGCCGGAAGATCATGGACATATCACCGTTTACCTTCCTGCATATTCGCCACATTGTATCCGGGATATTTTGAAGGAGATAAGTCCGCGGGAAATTCATTGGTTTTTGCCGGATATTAAAGAAATAGTTCGGGAGGATAACATCACCTATTTCCCTGTAAGTCAACATTATTTTAACGAAAGCCTTATCTATTGTCATGGAATTTTAACGGGCGGTGGCTTTGAAACACCCTCCGAAGCGTTACACCTGAAAAAGAAATTACTTATGATTCCTATTGACGGTCAGTATGAGCAGCTTTGCAATGCTACTGCATTAAATCTGTTGGGGATAAAATACATGCGCTTCTTGAATAATCGCACCAAAGACACTTTTTTCAATTGGATTCAAGACGAGAAAGTTGAAGTGGAAATGCCAGCCAATGATCTTCACAAGACATTGGACTATCTGTTGGAGAAACATCATACCGTTTTAAAATCGGTCTAGCGCTCCTTGGACAGCTAGAAAGCAATATTTGAATTTTTATTTTATCTTCAATTTTCATTCAAAGACATTTTCATGTTAGTAAGAAAATTGATTTTTATTTTTTTGATCGGAATCGTTTCCCATGCTACTGCACAATCGTACAAAACGGAGATTGTTGTGGCACAGGATGGGAGTGGGAATTTCACGAGCATTCAGGAAGCGATCAATTCATGCAAAGCTTTTCCGGATTCACCGATTACCATCCGGATCAGGAATGGGAAATATCTTGAAAAGGTTAAAGTCCATGCTTGGAATACGAAGCTTACGTTACTCGGTGAAGATCGTGAAAAAACAATACTCTCTTTTGATGACCACTTTGATAAAATTAATGCAGGAAGAAACAGCACCTTTACAACGTACACATTATTCGTTGATGCGAATGATTTCAGGGCAGAAAACTTGACAATTGAAAATACTGCAGGCCCGTTAGGCCAAGCCGTGGCATTGCATGTGGAAGCGGATCGTTGTGCTTTTGTGAATTGTTCATTCCTTGGAAATCAAGATACGATATATGCGGCAGGCGAAAATGCACGGCAATATTTTGACCACTGTTACATTGAAGGAACAACTGATTTTATTTTTGGGGCGGCTACGGCAGTATTTAATGCATGTGAGATTGTTTCGAAAGCTGATTCCTATATTACTGCAGCATCAACACCGAAGGGTAGTGCGTATGGTTTTGTTTTTATAAAATGTAAACTTTCGGCAGATAACAATGTATCAAAAGTATATTTGGGTAGGCCGTGGCGTAGTTTTGCTAAAACTGTTTTCATCGATTGTGAGATGGGCAGTCATATTCTTCCTGAAGGTTGGGATAATTGGAACAATGAGGCTGCACAGAAAACAGTATTCTATGCAGAGTATCGTTCTGTAGGGCCAGGAAGTCATCCAACCCAACGGGTAGTGTGGTCGCATCAGTTGTCGCGAAAGGAGGCTGCAAGCTATTCGCTAAAGAAAGTCTTGAATAATTGGGTTCCTTAGATAGTTGCGAAGTTGTTTTATAGAATTATCTTTCCGGGTAATTAAAACAGAATGCTTCGTAAGTCTACCTTAATAATCGTGTTTTGTGTAAGCTTAATTAAGGTTTGTGCACAGCCCGACACCGAACAATCTGCTGATACGTTGTCGAAATTCGATAAATTCAATAAAAAGGCTGAGGCTTTTTTTAAGGTGGCTCCCGTACCACTAATCTCCTATTCAACAGATGCCGGAAATGTTTTTGGTTTAGCTAAGTTCAACGCCTTTGCATTATCAAAGAAGGACACCATTTCCAAACCCTCTAAACTGTCGGAGGTTTTTACGATCTCCACAAAAGGCCGCATCAACGCTTCGGTATCAAACGACCTCATTTTTAAAGAAAACAAATACATGATCCTGAGTTATTTCAATTACAAAAAGCAACCCGAGTATCTTTTGGGTATAGGAAATGACGTGTCTCGTGACGATAAAGAACAGGTGGAGATAGATCGTATTAAATTTTCGAGCACTGCCTTGATTCGAGTTAAAAACCATTTGTATGCAGGGGTAAGTATTGACGTTGCAAATTATTTTCATATTGCAACGGATCCCAATAGTTTTTTAATTGAAGACAATGTATCAGGACAGACCGGTGGAACCGATGTAGGGGTTGGCCTTTCTTTTGGTCTTGATAGTCGTGATAATCGGTATAATGCTTCGAGCGGCACTTTTTTTCTGTCAACCTTATTGACTTACCCGGAAGGACTAGGCAGCAGGTATCCCTTTACCAAATTTGATTTTGATGTGCGAAAATATTTTAAACCCTGGAAAAACCTGAAGCATGTGATCGCAGTTCAAGCAACCACCTCATACGCAGAGGGTGATGTTCCTTTCTATGATTTGAGTTTATTGGGAGGTGAAGATAAGATGCGCGGATATTATAAGGGAGCGTTGCGCGATAGAACGTTGATCGACAGCCAGGTTGAATATCGAATGCATGTTTGGAATATTTTTGGGGTTGTAGGTTGGGTTGGCACGGGGCGCGTGGGTGAGGATTATACTGATATGGCCCTGGATGGTTTTCGAATGTCGTATGGTGGAGGGTTCCGTATTCAGGTAGATAGCAAAAACGAAATCAACCTTCGTGTGGATATGGGCTTTGGTCCCGGTGGTGTTAGTGGTTTTTACATAAACTTCTCGGAAGCTTTTTAATGAGGTAGTTGACAGCTGCAGTCCAGAAATCCAATGTATACAACTATTACAAATGGAGTATAGAACTTGCATACTGAGCGAGTATGCCGGTTAAAATTGCCAAGCCAAAACTCAGCAACGTTCCAATCAGGATGTATTCGGTGAGCTTTCTTTCTTTGGGTTCTTTTAAATCGCCAAAGCGGAAAATGGATTTTGCAGCCAATAGAAATCCGATGGCCTCCCAATTGCCCGTGATCACGAATACAAAAACAAATATTCTTTCCAGGATACCAATGTATTTCCCTGCATCTTTCAGAGAGTCGTGACTATCTTCTTCCGTGTGTGGCGACCACCGCGAAATTAAGATGGTAATCAACGTTGAAGCGGGCACCGTCAAAAAAACGAATGCAGTGAGCAACACAAAATGATACTCACTAAACAGAGTAGGGTTGATGCTTGGGAATTCGAGATATATCCAAGACACTACTGCAATAGAAATTACATGCGCGAGTTGATCGATCAAAAATACCCTTCGCTTGTTTGTTTCATTTTGAGTCAAGAGTTTCGTGGCATCAATGATGATGTGAAGGATTGTCAGGAGCAGCGCCCAGGGAAGAATCTCCAAATCCCAGAAGAACACCACGATAAGTACACCGTGCACCAGTCCATGGAGATAGAGTTGATAGGCTTTTAATTTTTTTTGTTCTTTCGCTTCTACCCATACAGAAGGTTGAAAAATAAAATCACCAAGAAGGTGCGCCAAAAGCAATTTGATAAAAACAATCATGTTAGTGTTGCTACTTTAGCACGATACATTTTATTTAATTCGAGGATTTCCTGAAAGTGCGCCCGCTTTAATCTGCTGCTCACAGCATTTTGATTGATCTTTAACAGCTTGCCGAGTGCTTCCTGCGATTTGTCCGGATATTCCAAAACTTTTTGGATGGTCTTTGCTGCGTTGACCGTCCAACTGTCCATAATGATTGTTGCCAACTTTAAATAGAGGTTCATTTCTTCATCAAATTGTTGGTTCCCGGAGCTTACCTGAAGTTTTACCTTTTGTTCTTTTAGGGTTTCCAGGAGGTTGCCGGAGTTAACAAACGCACTCCCGTTCGACTCGGTAATATTTTTGGCATTATACGATTTCTCTCCAATCCCGATGGCAATTCGTACATCCAATCCCTGAATGGATTTTATCAACACTTTTAATTGAACAGCCACCAGTAGTGCGTCTACAGGTTTTTTTACTTCCAGTTGAAAACTGTCGCCTCTATAGATTTCCCACTGGTTAGGGGTTTTACCATGTTTGGTGAGTTCTTTCTTTAAAACAGGCATCCAGGTTTTGGTTGCCTTTTTTCGTGAATGAATAATATCGCCTGTTAGTATGCTCGTCATTTTGTAGTTGAATTCAGGAATTCAATATATCACGTTTTTATGTGATAATCCCGATTATCACGTTAAAGTGTGATAATTCAATATATCACGTTAAAGCGTGATAATCGAAAAAATCGTAAAATTGCATTATTTCTTCCTTTTCGATTTTGCTTCCTTGATCAATTTTTGATCAACATTCAATTGGGTAATCAACGCGTAATTCCCTTTTCCCACCGAAGCCAATTTTTCAAGCCCTTTTGTTGAACTTACGTTCTTTCCAAAATTAAAAACACTGATCATAATATCTCCACCGGCATATTTTTTTACCATATCGTAGCTTTTGTTGCCAATGGGAAACTCACCATCGGTAGCGAGAATAATGCGGTTGTTGCCACCACGGATATAGTTTTTATCGGCAACATCATACGCCAGCTTTAATCCGGCATTTCCATCGGTTTTCCCTTCCGACTTTAAATTTTCGATTACCTTTTTTATTTTTTCTTCCTCTTTAAAAGAAGTAGGAGAAAGTGCCACACGTGCTTTTCCTGAATAGGTGATAATGGAAATCTGATCTTCTTCGCGCATCGTCTTCAAGAGCAGCAACACCGATTTCTTTAGTAGCGGGAGTTTATCGGGATTGTTCATCGAGCCCGATACATCTAGTAATAACACCATGTTGTTGGTTGCATATCCTTCCATGGAAAGTGCATCAGCATCCAATGTTCCCATATACACCGTATCAACACGCTCCACATAGACGGTATCTTGCCGAATGGTCTCAATCCGGATCACATCAGTAATACGCACGGTATCGTGAATTACTTTTCCTGTAGATGCACCTGCCACTGTGCCGGTACTCACGGTTGCCGGCTTGGAAATGTTTTTATCAACGGGGGATTGCGCATTTTCATTTTGTGCATAAACCCTGGGAGTAAAAGGTACCGGAGCCTCAACTTCAAAAAGTTCGAGTTGAGTGGCGGTTTTCAATAACGGGGCAGCCGATAGTTCGACAAACTTATTATAGTTTTGCGCGAGGCTTCCGTTGTAACTATGCACGAGCTTGTTGTACGGATGACGATCATAGGAACTGGGCTTTTCAGTATCTGATTTTTCAAGAAATTCAGTAAACTGTAGGGAATATTTTGCGAGATCTTCATAAGGCGTATAAGGACAATTGCCATTGGAACGGCCTAGCTTTTTGATTCCTGTTAAGTTGTCAAACTCGTTGATGATAATTTCTCTCGATAAGCTATTTATTTTTTCAGTACTTGGTTTTTGATTTGATTCCTTCGTTAGGAATTTTTTAGCAGTATAGAGCTGGTGATGATCCTCATCGACAAGCTTTAATAATTCATTTCCTGAAACTACCCATGCACTTTTTGGATTGGCCGGTTTATACGATTCAAAAACTGATCGCACATCGTTGTACAATCTTTCTTTTCGACTGGCAAATGCATCCACCAAATATTTGTAGCGGTTAAGAACAGCATACACATGATTCAGATTGTCTTTTGCCAGTTCCTTTTTATCGGCATTGTCCAACAAAACTGTGTTCCACTGATTTATTTCTATGAGTATTGATTGTAGCGTTTCTGCCTGATCGCTCAATGGCTTCCTGTATGCGGGTGGTAAGTTTTTAGTTTGATTGATTGCACTTTGAAACAATGATACGGGTACCTCAAAATTATTTTTATAGTAGTTGATATAGACTTTTTCACCGGCTTCCAACCTTCCTTTTCCACGTGCGGCATCTGAATTTAAATTCGCCATTGAGCGCGACAGGTTATTGATTTGGCGAACGCCTTCATTGATATATTCCATATATCCCGAAAGGCTGGTATGAACAAGTGCCGTAATCCCAACAGTTGATGGCGTGATCGTTAAGTTTGTATAGGGCAAGTCAACAAAAGGAACAACCGTGGTATTAATGGCTTTGCCTTCTGTTCGTAAATCAAAAGTGGAAACATAGGTTACATAATTTAATCCACGAAATCCATTCTGTGTTGCCATCTTATTGTAATTGTTGTAGAATGAAACAGCAGCATTGTTATAGTAGTTAATCAGGTTGTTGTGAAAATTGTTACTATGACCATCCGATTTTTGACTTTCATAGGTATTGCCATCAATCGCGTTTCGTTTCGATTCTTGCAACGATGCGATGGCATCAATAAAAGATTTATACTGGGAAGAGGCCGGATACTTTACCAGGTCAATGGATTTTTTTAACGATTCAATTTTTGCTTCGTTTTGAATGATGTGTTCTTCGGTTGCTTTATTGGGCCAACCCGTGTAGGTTGCTATATTGATATTATAGGTCCATTCATCAATTAATTTTTTCTCAAAAAACAATTGCTCACGCATCAGCTTTTCTGTTTTCTGATAGGAGTCATTGATATTGAAGGGTTGGAATGCATAGTAGAGTTTTTCCAACTCCACTTCAAAAGCTTCTATATCTTTTTTGTATTGGTGAACCTCTGTAATAATTTGGGGCAACAATGCTTCTATTTTTTTGAAATTGTCAGTTTCGTAATCTTTAAGGCGGTAATAGATTTCAATTTCCTTGCAGGACTTGTCTACCTTTTGAAAGCTGGCAATGTATTGTTTGACTTTTGCCTGGAGTGTTGTGCCTTTGCTGCCCAATCCGGCTGACGTCTTCTCCGCTTCTTCGAAATGGTATGGATTAGCATCTACTTTGCAACTATAGGAAAGCATTCCCCGACTCCCTTTTTTCTCTCGATAGGTTTGGATAGAGGAATACAGCGAACTTAAGGAAGGCCCAAGCCCATTGAGTTCATCGTTCAGGTGATTGGCCAGCGCCACATAATTGTTGAGGGCTTTTGCTTGTTGGTCTGTAATAGTTTGGCTGGATGCAAAAC
>JBGTGG010000073.1:0-15605 GCA_041746855.1 Cyclobacteriaceae bacterium
CCTCCGCTTTCAGCATAAAAAGGTGTTTTATCAAAAACCAGTTGGAACAATTCTTTATTCTTTTGTTTGATCGTTCTGTGTTTGATGATGCGTACCGAAGCTTCGAGATGATCGTATCCAATAAATTCGCTCTGGGCCTCTTCGCCTACTAAAATCCAGTCACCGGTTTCTTTAACAGCTGCGGCTTTCGATCTGGATTTTTGTTTTTCCATCTCAGTTTTAAAACCTGCTTCATCGACTGACAGGCCATTCTCTCTTGCAATAAGGGATGTTAGATCAAAAGGAAACCCAAAGGTATCGTACAACTCAAAAGCCACTTCACCTGGAATGGTCTTATTGCTAATCTCATTTGAGATCGTATCCAATCGTTTTAATCCTTTATCGAGCGTATGCAAAAAGGAAGACTCCTCTTCAAAAATTACTTTGCTCACATACGCTTGCTGCGCTTTTAATTCAGGAAAAACATTTTCGAATTGTTTTACCAACACGTCCACCATCTTATATAAGAAAGGCTCTTTCAAATTCAAATACGAGAAGCCGTACCGAACTGCTCTTCTCAGTATTCTACGAATAACATAACCTGCACCGGTGTTGGAAGGAAGCTGTCCATCGGCAATGGCAAAAGAAACCGCACGTACATGGTCCGCCATTACCCGCATCGCGATGTCGGTTTTTTGATCAACACCATACTGGGTAGATGAACCTTTCGCAACAAAATCAATCAACGGTGTAAAGACATCCGTATCGTAATTAGATTTCTTTTTTTGGATCGCCATGCAAAGCCGTTCGAAACCCATGCCGGTATCCACATGTTGCGCAGGAAGTTTTTCCAGGCTGCCATCGGCTTTCCGGTTAAACTCCATGAACACGAGGTTCCAGATTTCAATGACTTGCGGATGGTCGTTGTTCACCAACTCCCTTCCCGGAATTTTCTTTACCTCATCCTCATCACGTAAATCAATGTGGATTTCAGAACACGGGCCACACGGTCCGGTTTCGCCCATTTCCCAAAAATTATCTTTCTTCGATCCGTGGATGATGCGGTCTTCAGCAACAATTGCTTTCCATAAGTTTTTTGCTTCGTCATCAACCGCAAGGTTTTCTTCTTTATCCCCACCAAAAACGGAAACATATAAACGATCTTTTGGCAACTTGTATTCTTCCGTCAATAATTCCCACGCCCATTCAATTGCTTCCTTTTTGAAGTAGTCACCAAACGACCAATTCCCCAACATTTCAAACATGGTCTGGTGATAGGTATCAATTCCAACTTCTTCCAAATCATTATGCTTTCCGCTCACGCGCAAACACTTTTGGGTGTCGGCTATACGGTTGCTTTTTGGGACAGAATTGCCTAAAAAGTAATCTTTAAACTGTACCATCCCTGAATTGGTAAACAGCAGGGTTGGATCGTTCTTCAACACCAAAGGTGCGCTGGAAACTATTTGGTGGCCTTTTTTAGCGAAAAATTCCAGGAACTTACTTCTTATTAAACTCGATTCCATCCTCTCAAAATGCGTTTTTGTAGCTTGTTAGCGGTTTTTTACTATCTTAGCCACCGTTATTTCAATGGCAAGCCACAAAAGTAAGCGCTCTGGCCATTTTTTATGTGATTTAATGGGCAAATTAAAATATTACTATAACCCTAAAACCTTTAAGTATGAACGTGCCAAACGCAATGTTTGGAATGTTGTATCCTATGCTTTTGGTTTACTCTTAGTAAGCTCAGTCTTCTTTGCCGGAATCTTTATTCTCGATAATCTTCTTTTTGAAACGTCATACGAGGCGCAATTACGCTTTGAAAATAAAGCATTGAAAAAACATAGAGCTTTATTGACCAATCAACTAACCGCTATGGAAGGTACGTTGACGAACTTAAAGAAGGAAGACAAAAAACTTTACGCAAAAATATTCAACATCCAATCGGAAGAATCTGAAGAATCAAACACAAAGCAGGCAACCCTTTCCAACGCCTTATCCTTCACAAGTCTTTCAACCTTTCGTAAAAGCATTGACAAGGTGCTGGCCACTTCTTCCCACCTTTATCAGCAATCGCAAATAACCAATCAAAAATATAAGACCAATAGACTCTCCAACGATGAGGTGAAGGTAATATCTTCCATCCCTTCCCTTTCGCCCGTTGATTTGATCTATACTTCACATTTGGTTTCAGGATTTGGGGAACGTATCAATCCTTTCCACAAAGGAAATTACCACCATCCGGGCATTGATTTTTCAATACCTCGTGGCGCATCAATTTACTCCACTGCAGCGGGGCGTGTTACTATTGTTAAGAAAAGCGACCTTCAAGCAGGTTATGGTAACTACATTGAGATTGACCATGGAAACGGATACGTTACCCGCTATGCGCATTTGGACAACCTAAATGTAAAAGTTGGGCAAGCTGTAGCAAAAGGGGAACAAATCGCAACCTCCGGCATGTCTGGTGGATCCGTCTCACCGCATCTTCATTATGAAGTAATCCTTTTTAATGAAAATGTTGATCCTGTAAAATTTTTGATCCAGGGCATTACGCCCGATCTGTATTCATCCTTACTGGTGAAGGCAAACCTAAAAAACCAATCACTCGATTAAGTGGCAAAAATCAAGTACCGATATAATCCTGAAACCTGCCGCTACGAACCCTGGTACCCGAGTAAAGGATTAGTCTTTAGACGAACCATTATCTTTCTAACCCTTTCATTTTTTGTTGCATCGATTGCCTATTCTGTTCTTATGAAGAATGTTGGTTCGGTTGATGAATTAATCCAGGAGAATAAAAACTATGCTTTGAAAGCAGAATGGGAACTTCTGGAAAACAGGATTGATCAAATACAATCTGAATTGTTGGAGCTTATTGAGAAGGATGACAATAACTACCGGGTAATCCTGGATTCTGATCCGTTGGATAGCACCATGCGTGAAGCCGGTATTGGTGGTCGTGAGATGGTTGTATTACCGGAAGTAAAAAGTATTTCCATGTTAAGTAAAAACTATCAGCGCATTGAAAAGTTGAGAAACCAACTGGATGTTGAACTACAATCCTATCAGGAATTAGCTACCCTACTGGATAAAAAAATAAAACGTTGGGCGGCACGGCCTGCCATCCAGCCCATTGATAACCGGCAGTTGGACAGGCTACACCTTCGCTATGGTATGCGTTCCCATCCATTGCTGGATGTTGACCGACAGCACAAGGGACTTGATTTTTCTGCGCCAATCGGAACACCCGTTTATGCAACAGGTGATGGAAGGATTGAAGTTGCCCATTTCTCATCATCGTATGGCAATGTTATTTACTTAAATCATGGATATGGCTATCAAACCCGGTATGCTCATTTATCTAAGTTCAATATTAAACCGGGGGATCGTGTAAAGCGTGGCCAGGTGATCGGTTATGTAGGAAACACCGGTATTTCGGTTGGGCCACATTTACATTATGAGGTTTTGTTCCAGAATGGAAACCTCAATCCTATCAACTTCTTTCAGCGCGACCTGAGTAATGAAGAATATGAAAGGCTGATTGAACAAAGTGCCAAAAACACACAAATACTGGATTAAACGACTTTGTTTAGTCTACCATCATGTCAATTCATCGGTTGAAGCAAACAAATCCTACTATTTCATTACCAGCTGTTTGTCGCTAAGCCAAAACTGTTTTTCTTTGCAAGACTGGTTTTAATCTATGGTCTTGAATCGCGTTTTTTTCTGTCTATTACTCTTTTCTTTTTCAGCTTCTTTAGCGCAAGATCTTCCCTTAGACTCTATTAAAGTAGCGTATGATACAATCCCAACCATTGCGCCTATCGTACCAAGTAACTACCCGAAAACAGACACGCTGGTTGCTGTGAGGAAAGACACGCTCACCATTATTGGTGTTGGGGACATTATGATGGGCACTAATTATCCTGAAGATCGGCTTCCGGTTAGTAACGGTTCATTATTAATGAAAGAAGTGGAGGAAGTACTCCAATCAGCTGATATTACCTTTGGTAATTTGGAGGGTGTGTTGTTGGATTCAGGAGGAACACCCAAAAGCTGTAGGGATCCGAAAGTCTGCTATGTTTTTCGCTCGCCATCAAGCTATGTGGAAAACCTGACCCGTGCAGGATTTGATTTAATCAGCGTAGCGAACAACCATGCCGGGGATTTTGGGGATGCCGGACGCCAAAATACCATGAAGGTACTCGGTGAGCATGACCTCGCTTATGCGGGACAACTTCAACAAGAATATACCATTCTAACGAAAGATAGTATTACCTATGGGTTGGCCGCGTTTTCACCCAACAGCAATTGTGTCAACATTAACGACTATAGCCGCGCGAAAGCCATTGTCCAGCACCTTGATTCAATTGTGGACATTGTGATTGTCTCCTTCCACGGGGGTGCAGAAGGAAAAGATTATCAAAACGTACCCCGCAAACATGAAATTTTCCATGGTGAAGACCGTGGGGATGTTTACAAATTTTCGCACATGATGATAGACGCTGGTGCGGATGTGATTTTCGGACACGGACCACACGTTACACGCGGCATAGAGGTTTACAAGGATCGGTTTATCGCGTATAGCCTGGGAAATTTCTGCACCTATAAAGGCATTAACATCGCAGGCATCAATGGATGGGCTCCCATTATCAAAGTCTTTACCAATCCTTCAGGAGTTTTTCTGCATGGAGAAATCACCGCAACCTATCAGGTGTATGGCGTAGGTGTGAAAATTGATCCGAACAAACAGGTGATCAAAAAAATCAAAGAATTATCGAAAAAAGATTTTCCTGAATCGCCTATTGGCATTGACGATAATGGTATTATTACTTATCTTGACCGACTATAAGCATGGCATACAAAGAAAAGGAAATTGAAAAATTATACTACTCCATTGGAGAAGTAGCTGAGTTATTCAACGTTGCACCATCGCTCATTCGTTTTTGGGAGTCAGAATTTGACATTATCAAACCCAAGAAAAACCGGAAAGGAAATCGTCAGTTTACGAAAGAAGACATTGACAATGTGCGTACCATTTACCATTTGGTAAAAGAAAAGGGATTTACTTTAAACGGTGCGAAAGATATGCTTAAAAACGATGTACAAGGTGTAAAAGACAAAATGGAGATGATTGAGTCCTTGAAAAAGGTTCGCAAGTTCCTAACCGATTTAAGCAAAGAACTTTAAAAGCATCCAGCCCTTTCCAATTTCCTGTACCCCGTTAGCCATATTCTTGATTTTGCATGGATCAAAACAGACTCTCATTATTAGCATTGCATTTTGTACCGGGTATTGGTGACTACCTCATCCGGCAGCTCGTGAGTTATTGCGGTTCCGCTGAAAAAATTTTTACAACCCCCAAAGGAAAATTATTGAAGATACCCGGTGTAGGAGAAGCCACCACAAAATCACTTGTATCGGGAAAAGCATTTGAATTGGCCGAGAAAGAAATTGAAAAAGCCACACGGACAGCAGTCGACCTGGTTTTCTATACCGACAAAACCTATCCATCACGCCTCAAGGAGATCAATGATGCTCCTACCCTTTTGTATTGCAAAGGGAATATCAACCTCGAACACCAAAAAACGGTTGCGCTAATCGGAACGCGGAACGCAACAGAGTACGGCAAGGAACAGGTTGAGAAATTGGTTAAAGATTTAGTCCCGCATCAACCATTGATCATCAGTGGCCTCGCGTATGGAATTGACATCCATGCGCACAAAGCAGCATTAAAAAACGGTCTTGCTACTGTAGGGATAATGGGAAGCGGCATCGATGTGATTTATCCTGCTGTGCATCGTGAAACTGCTACAAAGATGTTGGAGAACGGTGGACTCATTACAGAGAATCCATTCGGCACCAAACCCGATGCGCATAATTTCCCGGCAAGGAACCGCATCATCGCAGGGTTGGCGGATGCGTTGATCGTGGTGGAAGCTGCACAAAAAGGTGGCGCATTGATCACCGCGCAAATTGCTAATTCTTACAATAAAGACATCTTCGCTGTGCCCGGGAACAATGGAAGTTCTTTTTCAGAAGGCTGCAATAATTTAATCAAAAGCAATCGTGCGCACTTGCTCACTTCTATAAAGGATGTTGAGTATATTATGAATTGGGAAGCCGGTACAGAAGTAAAGAAAAAAGTAGCCATTAGCCTGGACCAATTTGATCCTGAAGAACAACCGGTGATTGAATTAATGCTTGATAAACCCGAAGGTTTAAAAATTGATGAGCTGAGTTGGCGCTCTAACATTGCCGTGGGTCAACTTGCCTCTATCCTACTGAACCTCGAGTTCAAAGGAGCCGTCAAATCTTTTCCAGGAAAAGTGTATAAGCTGATAGAGAATTAGGACCGAGTTCTTTAAAAATCGAGATTAAATTGACAAATCATTTATTGAAATTCATTTCTTTCCGAAAAGGGAGAAAAGGTTGATAGTTCGTTCATTCCAACGTGTCGGAATAATATAAATCATTTCATCGAATGTGGGCAGGCGACACGTACCACCTGCTACAATTTATCCGCGGGTTGAAACCCGCGGCTATATATTTCAAGTCGTAGCTATTAGTCAAGCTCCACAGGAGCGAAACGTTTTTAGTCCAGTGGTTAAAGATAGAAGTACAGCCGTTTCGCATGCCAACAATCATTTTTTATGAAGTGCGCGTCTTTGCGAAAATAGGGAAATGGGGGTAGGTCATTCGTGCCATCGTGTCGGAAGAATAAAATCATTTCATCGAACGTGGGCAGGCGACACGTACCAACTCCTACAATTTATCCGCGGGTTGAAACCCGCGGCTATATCTCAAGCGGATATATCTCAAGTCCTAGCAATAAGTCAAGCTCCATAGGAGCGAAACATTTTTAGGTTTCAACCGATGGTTAAAGATAGAAGCTCGTATCCTTGAACAATTCTTGTCGTAGCAATAAGTCAAGCTCCGGAGGAGCGAAATGTTTTTAGCCACGGGTTTCAACCCGTGGTTTAATAATTAGAATTATAACCGTGTCGCCTGCTAGCGTTCGATGAAAAAATTCCTTTCATTCGACACGATGGTAGGAAAGATCCTTCAGTCAAGAATTTGAATGGAAATTAAGATTGAACTAGTTGTGGATGGAAGTATTCGATTGCCACGCTTCGAGTGGTTTCTTATCATCCTCCGGTATTCCTATTCATTTCAAATTTGGCAATCCGGAAAGCTCCCATAGGAGCGAAACATTTTTAGCCACGGGTTTCAACCCGTGGTTAAAAAATTGGAATTATAACCGTGTCGCCTGCCAATGTTCAATGAGATAATACCCGTTCATTCGACACGCCTGCAGGAACGATCCTTCATTCAAGGGTTTAGAAAGAATTTAAAACTGACCTTCGTTGTTATCCGATGATTCTGATTAAAAGGCTCGGGGGATTTTTATCTCACCTTCCTGCATGTTTGTACAATTCTTGTTGTAGCAATAAGATAGCTCCATAGGAGCGAAACGTTTTTAGCCTAGTGGTCAAAGATAGAAGTACAGCCGTTTCGCATGCCAACAATCATTTTTTATGAAGTGCGCGTCTTTGCGAAAATAGGGAAATGGGGGTAGGTCATTCGTACCATCGTGTCGGAAGAATAAAATCATTTCATCGAACGTGAGTAGGCGACACGTACAACTCCTACATATACCCGCGGGTTGAAACCCGCGGCTAAAGATGCTTGTTCATCTCAATCCTCCTGAATGATTATGCATTTCAAATCGTAGCAATAAGTCAAGCTTCGTAGGAGCGAAACGTTTTTAGCCACGGGTTTCAACCCGTGGTTAAAAAATTAGAATTATAACCGTGTAGCCTGCCAACGTTCGATGAAACAATCCCGTTCCTTCGACACGTCAGCACGAACGATCCTTCATAGAAGATTTTAGAAAGAATCTAAAACTGATCTTCGTTGTTATCTGATGTCTTCTGATTACAACGCTCTTTGATGACCTCGTACGCTTTCAGGTCACCTAACTCACCTGCCTTACTTAAATCGAGGCAACCACTTTTAACATCACCATAGTTGATGCGGAGGATCCCACGCATATAATACGCATCTATATTTTTGGGGTTGATCTGAATGATTTTTGAACAATCATTAATCGCATCTTCATACGCCTGCAAAAATTGTTTCGCCTTGCCCCGGTTGAAATACGCTTCAATATAATTTTCATTTATGCCCACTGCATGCGTATAGTCTGCAATGGCACCATAATAATCCTGCAATTTCATTTTCACATTTCCGCGTACAAAGAAAAAATCCGCTGACTTTGGGTTTTTCTCGATTGCCAAGTTATAATCTTTCATCGCACCATGATGGTCCTCAAAAACTTCTTTGATATTGCCCCGCACATAATAGGCAGTAGCATAATTAGGATCAATTTCGATTGCCTTGTTTAGGTTTAAAAGTGCTTCCATGTATTCACGCTTCTCATAAAAATCCATACCTTTTTGCGTAAACTCACGTGCATTCTGAGCCGATGCAAGAAGTGAGGGAAAACTTAAAACCAATACAACCAATATCTTTTTCATGGAGGTCTATTTTTTTTACGATACAAAAGTAGAATTTACATCTCGCATAAGCGGGCATACGTAATATTTTCAATGCTTTCCGAGGATTTTATTGGCCAAAATCATGGCTTTTTCAAATTCGTCCTGATTAATATCCAAATCCTCCCCTTTGTCTTGCAAAAATGCCACAATTTTTTCGGTGGCCATATTGCCCACCAACTTATCCTCCGCCATCGGGCAACCGCCAAATCCATAGATAGCCCCATCAAAACGCTTGCATCCGGCTTCATACGCGGCTTTAATTTTTTCTACAGAAGTAGCAGGATTTGAATGCAAGTGTACACCAATTTCCTGTTGGGGGTTGCTGGTGGAAAGCGCCTTAAACAAGGCGCTGATCTGTTCCTTCTTAGCAACACCAATTGTATCTGCCAACGAAACAACATCCGAACCCAGGGTAATTAAAATCTCCACAAATTGTGAAACAAGATCAGCACTATATGGATCTCCGTAAGGATTGCCAAAGCCCATGCTGATGTACGTGACAAGTTTTTTATTCGACTTTATGCATACCTCCTTGATTTCCATGAGCGCATTAAGCGCTTCGGGAATGGACTTGTTTGTGTTCCGTTGTTGAAAGGTCTCGGAAATAGAAAGGGGAAATCCCAAATAGGAGATTGCGCTATATCCCGCTGCTTGTTCGGCCCCCCGGGTGTTGGCAATAATGGCGAGCAACTTCGACTTGGATTTTCGGACATCCAATTTGGCCAGCACTTCATCCGTATCCCGCAGTTGCGGAATTGCTTTGGGCGAAACAAAGCTTCCGAAATCGATTGTATCGAAACCAACCTTTAACAATTGCTGGATATATTGGATTTTTTTTTCTGTTGGGATAAAATCGGCCATTCCCTGCATGGCATCCCGTGGACATTCAATTAACTTTATCATATTGAAAATAAGGTTGAACCTGTATTGCTCTAAAATTTCCAGGTAACAATTTATTAAAGGGAAATTCAATCAATAATCGGAATTTTCGACAGTTTAACCTCACTTTCATATTTTTTTACAAAATTGAGGGATTAATTCGCGATTGAAACTACTCTACTAATACACATTTATGCCTTTACCTGAATATTCCGGCACGTTAGGTGTCAAGCGAGCTGCCCATTTATTGCGTAGAGCAACCTTTGGCGCAACCAAACCACAAATTGATACATTCGCCACCTACACTCCCGTTCAGGCTATAACCCAGTTATTTAGGCAAACCCTTCCCGAGCCTGTCCTCCCTATCGATCCGGCCACTGGTAGTGAATGGTTCCTTTCCGGCATTACGGATGCCAATAGTGAAGGATTTGAACTTGAAAATTATTTCAAACGGTGGGTTGTGGGGCAAATGCTGAGTTCGGGAATTCCGCCAGCACAATCATTAGCGTATTCTGCCCGTGAAAAAGTTATCTTCTTCTATCATACCCTATTTACCGCCATCTCAGAAAAAATAGGAAATAGTCGTGCGCTCTATTATCAAAACCAGTTGTTTCGATTGTATGCATTAGATGCCCTCAACGTTGATCCCCTTGGAATTTTCAACTTAAAAGAGCTTACCAAAAAAATAAGTGTCGACAATGCGATGATCCGGTTGTTGGATGGGAATCAAAATGTTAAAGGCAGCGTAAACGAAAATTACGCGCGTGAATTACTGGAATTGTATTCTATTGGAAGAGGATTAGAGGCAAACCTGGCGCTACTTCCACCAGCAACTGAAGCGGGTGATTATATTGTTTTTAAAGAACAAGATGTGCAGGCGGCTGCAAAAGTATTATCAGGCTGGCAATTTGATAATACATTTTCCAATGCAGATATCGACACTACATTGCCAAGAGGTAAAGTAGGTGATAATCCATTAAATGCTTCCAGACATGACAATGACCCAAAAGTATTCAGCAACCGGTTTGGTGATGCGGTTATTCAACCCGATCCTTTATTGCTCAATGGTAATAATGCCACAGAAGAAAGCGCCTTGGAGGAAATCTCCCAACTCATTGAGCTGATCTATGCCCAGACAGAAACCCCGATGAATATCTGTCGTAAGCTCTATCGCTTTTTTGTATATCATGAAATCACCACTGCTCTTGATAGTACGATCATTGCAGAGATGGCCAATACATTTATTAGTGGTGGATATAAAATCCAACCCGTTATTGAAAACTTATTACGCAGTCAACATTTCTATGAGGCGAATGGCGGAGTTGATGATGATAACTTTGGCGCGATCATCAAATCACCCATCGATTTAGTGAATGGGTATATTCGATTTTTCAACCTTCCGGTTCCAACAATGGCCTCCCCGGAAACTTTTTATGAGTTTACAGGTGAAGTGCTTGGAGCAAGTGGAAATATGGGACTGGAATTCTATCAACCATTCGATGTGGCGGGCTATGATGCGTACCACCAGTTTCCCATTTACAACAGAAGTTGGATATCTGTCAATTACTTGACGAATCGCTACAACTTCATTCGTAATAATATTTCATCTACGCAAATGGGCATGTTCCGGTTTGATCCCATTGCTTTTATTGAAGCCAACTTCTCCAATGTTATTGCATCAAATGCGCGCACGTTGGTAATTGAATTGGCCAAATATCTTCTCCCTGTTCAGGACAACCTAACTTTTGATGCGGCAGCGGATGATGCTTCCGGATTAACAGCCGAACGACTCAATTATTTCCTTGTCACATTTTTATCTGATATCGATCCTCCGGGAACTGAAGAAGCGGAGTGGACCAACCGGTGGACCAATCGAATTGGAATGGATACCGTACGCGGTCAGTTGGAAAACCTGTTTAATGCAATGCTACAGTCACCTGAATACCAATTAATGTAAACCATCTATGAAAAGAAGAAATTTTCTTAAAAAACTTCCGGTAGCTGTGAGCATACCCTTTAGCATAGGTGGTATACCACTGAATGTAATGGCCGATAACGTGCTATCCAAGTTGGCAAGCCACAGTACGAATGATAAAGTTTTGATTATCCTGCAAATGCATGGTGGCAATGATGGGTTGAATACCCTTATCCCGGTAACGGACTACGATCAATATTATAGCCGCAGGGCAAACATTGCCATCCCGTCAAAAGATAGTGTTCGAAAATATATTCCAGTAGATAGTACATTGCCGTTGGATGCGCAGGTTGGTTTCCATCCGGATATGCAGGCCATGAAAGGTATGTATGATCAGGGCAGGTTGGGAATTATCCAGGGTGTTTCTTACAAGAACAACAATGGATCGCACTTTCGTGGAAGGGATATTTCCTTTATGGGAGGAGGTTCTGATGACTATTTTAATTCAGGATGGGTAGGACGGTATTTACAATATGAGTATGCCCCCGAAACCTATCCCGCTGATTTTCCTAATCCGCAAATGCTAGATCCACTCGCCCTTGAAATGGGGAATGATGTCTCTTTGATTTTTCATCAGGATGGGAATATCCCTACATCCATATCCATAAATGATCCCGTTGGCTTTTTTAACCTGGTCAGTGAGTTGGAAGGGTATGATGATATAGATGCCGACCCACGGGGAAAACCACCCGTTGCGTTGGAAAACTCACCATACGGTAAAGAACTTGATTGGATATTATCACTCGAAGATAAATCGGAGGACTATGCAGAGCGGTTATATAATGTTTACCAGGCAGGAAGGGAAAGTACCGTTACCTATCCCGAGTCCTATCCTTTCAATGCACCGGCCGGAAGCAAAATCAATCGCTTAACGCCCCAACTCAAACTCATCGCCCGTTTGTTGGATGGTGGTTGTAAAACAAAAGTATTCCTGGTGAAGATTGGTGGGTTCGATACCCATGCATCACAAGTAGAGTCGTATGATCCTACCATGGGCGTGCATGCCGCATTAATGTATCATATCTCTACAGCCATGAAGGCTTTTCAGGAAGACCTTCGGGCAAAAGGCCTTGAAGATCGTGTATTATCGGTGACAACTTCAGAATTTGGACGCAGGGTTCATTCCAACGGAAGCTATGGTACCGACCATGGTACTGGAGGCCCTGTTTTTGTATTTGGAAAAAATGCAATACCGGGTGTGAAAGGAGTTGTGCCGGATTTATCGAAGAACAATGTAGAGATGCAATTCGACTACCGGCAGTTGTATGCCAACATCCTAAAGGATTGGATGGAAGTCGACCATGACAAAGTTAATGAAATCTTCTTTGGTAATTTTATTGACGGTACCGTTGATGGTGTTGACTACAGCCCCCTTCCGATGGCCACTCAGGTGATTACTGATGTTAATGATTTTATTTCGGCACGCTTCGCGCTGGAAGATTGTTATCCCAATCCTGCAAAAGAAAAGACTACCATTCGTTTTAGAATCAATACTACCGCACAAGTGGGCGTGAATCTGATGGACATACAGGGCAGGAAATTACAAACCCTTATTGATGGTACATTTGAGCCCGGTGAGCACAGCGTTGAAGTAAAGTTAGATACATTCCCGTCAGGAACTTATCTTTATCAAATGAAAAGCGGGTTCCTGAAAGAAACTAAAAAATTAATCATCGTTGAATAGTACCACATGAAAAGACTCCTACTCATCATGCTCTGCCTGGCACTGCTCGGCACTGCAAGTTTTGCACAAACAAAAAAAAGAAAGCCACCTAAAAATTTTAATTCTAAAAATAAACAAGACGAGAAATTTTTAGAAAAGCAGTTTTGGATGGGGTTGAAAGCCGGTACCAACTTTTCAAAAGTACATGTCACCAAGGAGTACTCGGTAATATCCCCGGTCAACAACGAAGAAACCAGTAAAGTATACGAGAGTTTCAATAAACCTGGTTTTCAGGTAGAACTCGAGCTCACGTTTTATTTCAAAGGTTTTTCGGCAAGCCTTCAACCCACCTATAGAAGCTCATCCTTTGCGTACACCAATCATTACGAATGGATCGATTCCGAAACCGCTACAAATTCATTAACGCTTGATTATTATCAGGAACAAAAACTTGAATATTTTGAAATCCCGTTCGTAGTCAAATACGATATCCTTTCCGGGAACCTGAGGCCGTACATTCAATTGGGAGGATATGGAGCTTTTCTGATCAATGCCAATAAAACTGTTGAAGTGTCGGGCCTAGACCTTGCTTCCGGTGGTGAAAACCCCTTTACAAATGAACCAGTGATTGTGGGCGCAAAAGATCTTTTCGCAAAAAGCAACTGGGGGTTGATTGGCGGTGCAGGTGTAAACTATAACATCGGAAACATTCGCATCAACCTGGATATTATGTACCGCTACGGTATGAGCAATATCGCATCGACACAAAACCGGTATAGCAATGACCGTTTAGCGGGAGTTGGTGATGCGATGGACGACATGACGATGGACAATATTTCCATTTCACTTGGGGCGCTATTCCCGCTGCGCTTTTTATCCAGTGGTTTCAAATCTTCAGATTCAAAATAGTTTTTTGTCATGATCAAAAAAATACTTTCTATACTCGCGCTGTTTTTGCTGGCATTCGGATACTTCTCGTGCTCTGAAGAATCGAACCCTGAATTCGATCAGGATAATTTCACAAAGATTTATGATAGTAATTCTTTTACAGCAACCTATTATCCAATTGATCTCGAACAAACTGCTGATGGTGGTTTTATAATCCTCGCCAGGACCGAAATAGAAAACACCAATTTTTTTGGAACCTACCTCTTAAAGGCTGATCAGGATGGAAACTTTGAAAACGAAATGCACTTCGATGCAAGTTTTGTAAACCCTGTTGCAAAGTTTATGAAAGTTGGGGATACCTATACTTTTTTCTGCATGGATGAATTCAGGATGGCCAAACTAGTGAGTATTGATGGTAATTTAGAAAATTTAACGGTGTCACTCGTAAATGGAATTACCTATCCGTATGTGGCAGCGCTTGATAACACCAACTTCGTTCTCCAGAGTTTCAATGATGTTGATAAGAAAACAGCAATGTCCATTATAAATCCAGCAGGTAATGTAGTAAAGAATAAAGAGTTTGATTTAGGGGCTGGGTTTGAGATAGATCCGGAAATTGACATCGTTCAACACTTTTTTAAGTTCGGTAAAAAGATCCCTTTTCAAGTGGGTAAAACTGGTAGCACCTATTATTTTAATGGATTCTATAATTATTCCATCGCACTTGTCTTTACAGATTTAAATGCAGATGATCCACAGGGTGTTGTTTATGGTGAGGGGGATAATGGTGGGATCAGCACAGCAGTTCCGATTGCCGGTAGTAAATTCGCGTTGGCGCGAACAAATTTTGGGAAGAACTATATGCTTCCTAACCAGACTTTGAACATGAGCGGAATTAGCTCAAGTGAAGGTGGAAACCCATTTCCTGAATTGGAGATAAATGCGCCCATTCAAATACTACGTGCAACGAGCGAATCTAAAAACGTATTGGTATATGCCAGCAATACCCGTTCAAAACAAATTGGTTTGTACTTCTATGACGAAACAACCGGAGCATTCTTAAGTAGCCGTTATCTTGGTTTTAGCAACCCTTTTGAAATTGGCAATCTCACCCAAACAGAAGATGGTGGACTGGCGGTTTGTGGTACGACTTATTTAGCCGGTCGCTTCCCACGCATTTGCCTTTTTAAAATTTCGAAAGAAGAATTAGCCAAACAGGTGAAGTAGTTTGGTTTCATTGTTCTGTTTGGTATGGACTATTGCTCCATTTTTTACACCTTGCATCAGATTGATAAGTCAATATGATCACCGTACAGGAGCAAATAAGCCTTCAGCCCTTCAACACTTTTGGAATTGATGTCACCGCAAAGTATTTCACTATTGTAAGATCCAAAGATGAGTTGATAGCATTATTTCAGTTGCCGGTCTTTCAATCGGAAAAGCACATCCTGTTGGGCGCTGGTAGCAATGTTCTGTTTACACAAGATTTCGATGGCCTTGTTATAAAAAATGAAATAAAAGGAATCGCTATTGTTGAAGAGAATGAAACTGAGGTAGTAGTGGAAGTAGGTGCAGGCGAGGGTTGGCATGACTTTGTGCTGTATGCTATCAACAAAAATTGGGGTGGTATTGAAAACCTTTCCCTCATCCCCGGAAC
>JBGTGG010000074.1:0-2513 GCA_041746855.1 Cyclobacteriaceae bacterium
GCGACAATCAAAGGGGGGAATACGACAATCTTTATTTTCAGATAAAAAGTTGATGCATTGTTGGATAATTGCTCAATCACGTTTTGCGGACGGGAAACACCGTGAGAAATGTCCTGACTTAAAAAATGACACTTAATAAAACTAAAATGACGAGCCGATACTCAGAAAGGAACTATGTCGGCATCAATTCTTTCGTTTGTTTGCTGAAGTTACTCAACGACAACTCTTTGCTGTGACCTTGCGCTGTCTATATTGATTTGCAGAATATAGAGTCCTTTTTTAAAACTGCTTACGTCGACGTGTAGCGCTGTAGGTATATTGTCGTATGTCGAATTAATTATTTCTTTTTCTACCTTTCCATCTGAGTTTATCAAAACCATCTTTACATGCGAGTTGCGATGAGGTGGAGTGAAACTGATGTTCAGGTAACCAGTTGTTGAGTTAGGAACTACGTGCACGGCTAAGCCTTCTGTGAATTCTTCAATTGATGTTCCAGGTTTTGGCCTTACATCTATAACTCCGTCTTTTTCTTCATCACCGTAACGACTTGTCGCTTGCTGATTGTTGTAACTTTTTATTGAATCGACAGAAGTTCGATTATTGTTTTCAAGAGTGACGTTTTTAGTAGTCCAGTAGCTTGTGGTGTCAGTAATGTAGGAGCTCCTAAACCTTGATACGTTCAAGAACTTATGGAACCTGGTTGACTGACGTTTAAGAGTACTTTCAGAAAGGTAGTCCATTGATCTTACTATGTGTAGTGAATCCTCTGCAGAGAATGTAGCGAATCTGAGACTTTCGCCAGGACGTCGGGATATCGATGCCATCTTTACGAACAGCCTGAATTGCTTGATGCATTCGTTAAGGCTCTGTCCACTCATGTCAGTATCTGCAAGTTGTATATCCATCGAACGGATCTTCTCCCTGACAACCGGCTGAGGGGTGATCTCTTTTTTGTCGCGAATGAAGAGATGATCGCTAACTCGTATGGAGTCTTCGGAAATATTGCCGAGCATTTTAGGATCGTTGACGATTGGTTTTCCCATTTCAATAGGCTCGGCTGTTAAAGCATTGGCGCTGGCAAGTACAATGCACAGATAAACAATAAGAAAGCCAAGGGCGAAGATCCCTTTAGACCGGGCTTGTGCCGGGTTAGGATATATGTGGAAGAGTCTTTTAATGCGGTGCGTGAAATTGCCCGCGTTAGGTCCGGTAGCTGAAATAGCCAAAGTTGGTTTAGTTAATGTATTGATTTCCTGAATTTGCGTGAGGGCACGTGCATATGTAATGGCATCGCCACAAAACCGGACGGTTAGGTCGTCGCAGTAGTTTTCGCGCTCTTCGCGAACGATTTTGTTTATGTGCCATATTGCAGGGTGGTAAAATAATACGACTTCAACTAATGCCTGACAAATATTTATGATGTAGTCACGCCTTTTGATATGGTAGAGCTCATGAATCAGTATTGCTTCGATCTGGGAGTTGGACAGCCCTGAAAGAAGTCCCGCTGGAACAAGTATAATAGGAGAGATGCTGCCCAACGTAAGCGGTGATGAGATCCGCGCCGATGTAGCAATGGAAACTCCACATCTTAACCTTAGGGCTAATGAAAGTCGCTTCAGTTCATTCTGCCAGACCGGGGATATCGCTGCGATATTTTCATGTGCCCGTAATCTGCTCAGGTAAAAAAAGCTTCCGGCGAAGCGAATACCCATAACAACCAGACCGGTAAACCAAAGCCATGCAAATATTGGAACCGAGGCATTCAACTCGTCGACAATCGTAGATGAAACGTGTTGTTTGATAGTAATGTATACAATAGGCATAGTCTCGGCAGTGTCATGAGATTGTATAGATACTCCTTCATCGGTAACGTGCGACTGCCATGCATTAACGGCGGTGGCAGCGGTAGTGAGAACAGACAGCATCAATGTTGAAATCGCCAAAGTGTAACGTACATCTGAAGATGCCTTTGGCCAAAGTCTGAGTACGGTGATCAGAATGATCCATAACAACATGATCTGCCACAGCGAATGTAGAATGGTGAGCCCAATTATTTCGGGTAAAAGGATGGCGAGGAAGCTCATGATTTTTCGCCCTCCATTTTATCCAACCACTCTTTCAAAGCCCGGATCTCTTCCGTGGATGTTGCGTTTCTTCCGATAGCATGGAGCACCATGTCCATTGCGGACCCTTTGAAAGCTGTTTCCACCAGACGGTCGAACAACGAGTTCCGTGTTGCATCACGCTGAAGTAGCGCTTCATATTCATGCGTTTTGTCGTCCTTGTCGATGCGCCTAATCATTTTTTTTTCCTGCATGCGTTGCATTTGCTTCAGCGTGGTGGTGTAACCAACCTGCTTCTTTTTGCAAAGCTCTTCATGAACGAACCGCGTCATTTCCACTACGAGCAAGATTAATGGTTTTACGCCATGGAAGGAGAATTTGCATTTGAAGTTGGCAATGAGAAATTCGTACTGCGTCGCGGTGATTCACTCTTTGCTCCCCGGATGATAC
>JBGTGG010000075.1:0-20633 GCA_041746855.1 Cyclobacteriaceae bacterium
GAAATACCAGGGCACCGTAACAATATTGAGATGAAACAACGAATTAAGCCATATCGAGTTCTGGTGCTGATTACATTTATTCTTAGTGGAATACAATTATTTGCGCAAGAAGATGATTACACGCAATACTATTTAAATCTACCAGCTGTTAACCCAGCCTTTGCCGGCATGGATGATTTTTTTAGTATGAATGCAGGTGTACGGGAAGGCCGGAATAGTTATGGAATTAAAAACGACAATTCCTATCTCAGTTTTTTTGGGACATTAAACAACGGCAGCCGTTCCGGACGAAGAAATAGTGCATTACGCACTTCCGATCCGACTGTCTTCGAATCTATTCAGCATGAGAATAAATACAGAAGACGTCATGGGTTGGGTGGCATCATTACCAGTAGAAGAGTAGATCCTTATAAATCCATTGGTGCCTTCCTAAACTACTCGTATCATATGCCATTATCGCCTAAGCTTAGTATTTCATTTGGCACCCGAATTGGCTATACGAATCAGCGGGTTGATTTTACTGGTCTTCAGGTACGCGATGATGTAAACGACTTGTTTTATCAAAGTTTGCTGACAGCAGGGCAGGGGAGTCAGAATACAGTGTTAGTTGATTTTGGCACGGTCATTTATTCAAAGAAGTTCTTCCTCGGATTGTCATCAGATAATCTTGTTGCCCCTAAGCTAAATGGCGATCAGTTATCCAACTTAAATGCAGGCCTAAGGTACAAGGCACAAGTTGGAGCATTTTTTGACCTCCACCCGGAATGGATGTTATCCCCTGGTATTACCACGAGCTATAGAGAAGGATATGATTTAAGGTGGGCGGCCAATCTCCGATTGAAGTATAAAGATCTCATCTATGTGGGGTCGGCATTTGAACCTGACTTAAAAGTTTCCTTACTGTTTGGTTTAGTGACCAATAAGGTATCTATTCATTATGCCTACGACATGTACATTGGCGAGCTAAATAATTTTGATGTAAATACGCACGAGTTGGTATTGGGACTTATATTATTTAATCCATATAAATTAAAACCTCGTTTTTGGTGATCGTGCGTATGAAGAGATTTTTTTATTGTATTCTCATTTTTAGTGCAGCGCTGGAAGCGGGCGCCCAGGAACTTCAATTTAGTCAATCTCTAAGCCTTGGCACTTTTATAAACACTGAAGAGGAAGAGTTGGCCCCCATACTTTCACCTGATGGACAAACACTTTATTTTTCAAGGGCATTTCACAGTTCAAATACAGGTGGCAAATATGCGGGTACCGATATCTGGATTTCCAGAAAGGATGCCAATGGCAACTGGATGCCTGCTGTCAATGCTGGCAAACCCTGGAATAACAAGCGTTCCAATGCGGTGATAGGTATCAGTGCGGATGGCGCTACCGTTTATTTGACAAATGCGTACAACAACAAAAGCGGTATTTCATTTTCAAGGTTAGTACTTGGAAAATGGACGAAGCCGGAGTTTATCGCTGTGCCGGGCATCAATCGGGATGACCTGGTGGGCATCTATGTTCATCCTACTTCCGATGTGATGATGATCTCCATGAAGGGGAAGGACAGTTATGGTGAAGAGGATTTATACGTAAGCTTAAAGGATTCATTAGGGAGCTGGAGCCAGCCTCGGAATCTGGGGTCCTCTATCAATACTTCGGGGTTTGAGATATCACCTTTTCTTTCCATTGATAAGTCAAAGTTATTTTTCTCCAGTAATGGTCATGCGGGTTATGGAGATGCTGATATACTGATGAGTGAAAGGCTTTATGACTCATGGGATATCTGGACGGTACCACGAAACCTGGGATCAACAATTAATACCTCTGGGTTTGATTCTTATTTCTCTCTTTATGCTGACACTGTTGCATACTATGCCCGCAATTTTGCAGACAGAGGTACTGATCTGCTTACTTTGAAGGTCTCATATGTAAGTAATGTATTGCCAACAGGTTCCAGTTTTCTGACCGATGAAGAACTTAATGCGATTTATCCTAAACGAATATCGACACGCCTTGATTTCAATAAAGGAATATCAACCCTTTCGAATGATCAAAATGAAATAGTTTGGTTTGTGGCCAATCGCGTACTGGCAAAAGATAACATTCAAATCCTAATTTGGGTAAGAGAGGAAGAGGACAGTAAAAATACGCTTGAGCGAACAGCCGAGATTATCCGTGCTTTGAAGTTGGTGGGCTTTGATGAATCCAGGATATCGGTATCCACCCAACGTACAAAGCCGGAAGTCAGCAAGAGTGGAAGAGGAGTAATTGAGATTCTCCTTTTCAAGTAATCGGAAAATTTTTAAAATAGTACTGATCGGCCAACGCAAACATCTCGCGGTCGCCACTGGAATCACCATAGGCAATGATCTTATCAAACGTTGATAAATTAAACTGCTTCTTGATCCGATTTTCCTTTTCCGGTCCGTAGCAATTCTTTCCAAGGTATAGACCGGTAAGTTTGTTATCTTTTACTTCAAGCTTTGTTCCAATGCACAGTAAATTCATTTCATCGCACCAAGGCTTAACCCAGTTTTCTGCTGAAGCTGTTACGACCACAATCGTTTCCTTATTATTCTTATGGTACTGTATCTGTTCTAAAGCCTCATGACGAAGGATTTTCGGAATGAAGTGACGCGCAAAGATTCTGCATTTATTATTGAATACGTCTAATGGTTCGCGATTGAAAAACCACTGTAGTAAAATCTGCTTCGCCTTATTGTTGGATATTATTTTCAGTACATAAAGGATAAGAACAGGGGATAGAGCCAGTAAACCAATCAAAACCTTGAACCCACCGTAATAATAGATCAGAAATTTCTTTAATGAATCCTTATTGGTAATTGTACCGTCAAAATCAAAAAGTACGAGATTGTTCACACTAATTATAGATGATAATATAAAACGATATAATCCAAAGCAGGATGGTAATAAGAATGAATTTATCCTTTACCAAAATACTGGTAGGAGAACCACTATTTTGCTCTACCAGGGTGATTTGCAAATACCGCATGATACCGGCAATAACAAATACGGTTGTGGTGAAGAGATAGGCGCTGTTGAAATGCGCGATAACTTCCGCTGAAACCGTATACATTATATACGACACAACAATAACCGCAGCGAAGATAGTAAGGCAAGCATTGATGAATTCAAGGTTATAGCTTGAGGAAGTTTTTCGGATAACAACCTGTGAGGTTGATTGGAGCACCAAATCGTCACGCCTTTTTGCTAAAACCAGAAAAAGAGAAAGGAGCAGTATCATTATAGAAAGCCAATGGGACACTTCAACCCCGGACAAAATTCCACCACTATGAATGCGGATTAGAAATCCAAGGGAAACAATGAACAAATCTACAATAGGTATATTTTTCAGCCCGAAGGAGTAAGCAATATTCAGGACAAGGTAAATGCTCAACAAGATGAGGAATACAGGGTTTAGTAAGTAAGAAAGCACCAGACCGCTTACTATAAAAATTACCAGAAGGAGGACTGCCGTTGAACGACTAACGGCTCCGGAGGCTAACGGTCTGTCTTTTTTTAATGGATGAATTCGATCAACTTCAATATCCTTGAGATCATTGATAATGTAGACTGCAGACGCAATCAAGTTAAAGGCAATAATGCCCAGTATGATAATCTCTAAACGTTCAATTTGGAAGATACTCCCCGCAAAAAAAACCGGTATCAGTAAAAACAGGTTCTTTATCCAATGGGTGGGCCGTATCAATTTTAAAATAGGCCGCATACTGAATTACCAGATATTTTCTAAATCCTCCTTCGTGTACAAATGATTACGGTCCGTGAACAAACTTTTCATTTCACGACCTTTTAATTTCAAGGGATCTTTTGTGAATAGTCGGGATAACAAGGCAATAGGCATCAGAAACAGGAAGAAGATAAGACCCAATAAAATTTTTGAGTTAATCCATCCAAGTACATGGGCAAACTTTAACCAAACCCATTCTATTCCCCTTGCTGCTATGGGAATAAATGCGGAGACCAACCCTATGCCAATAGCAATTTTGGCTAGAATTTCTGCTGCTTTGATATATTCTTTAACAAATAATATCCATGCAATAACCATGAATCCTGTAACAATAACCAGAATGGTTTTGTATCTGTCTATCTTTTGCACAATAAAGATTTAGAAAAGTGTATAAATGAAAGGCGCGACTGCAGACCCGCCACCGATTACCAATAATACGCCAATGAAGATAAGCAAAAGAATAATGGGTGTTAACCACCATTTTTTGCGAGCTCCCATAAACTTCAGGATATCTTTGAGAAATTCCATACCAACTTTTATTTTAGACCCTTAAATATACACTAATCAAGTGTAAATTCTTCCTTCCAATTATCTTTTTCTTGCCATTCGGGCTGTGCCTTTTTATCAAAGACATAGTTCCCAACGACCAGGTAATCCATTTCGGTGCGCATGAAACAACGATAGGCATCTTCGGGTGTACAAATGATAGGTTCACCGCGAACGTTGAAGCTGGTATTCACAACAACACCATAGCCGGTTAGTTTTTTAAACGATTCTATAAGCTGGTAATACTTTGGATTGGTCTCCTTATGAACCGTCTGAATCCTGGCTGAAAAGTCGATATGTGTTACCGCAGGCATGTCCGATCGTAAATGATAAAGTTTATCCTTTAAGGACATAGCATCATAGCCTTCAGGAAGGGGCTTTCTTCTATTCTGGACGACCGGTTGAACCAGTAGCATGTAGGGGGAAACCGACTCATGCTCAAAATAGGATGAACACTCTTCCGCTAAAACCGAAGGAGCGAAAGGCCTGAACGATTCCCGATACTTTATTTTTACATTAAGTTTTCGTTGCATTTCAGCACTGCGGGGGTCGCCTAAGATGCTTCGTCCTCCCAGAGCCCGAGGCCCGAACTCCATTCGTCCCTGCATCCAGCCTACAACATTGTCTTCAGAAATCTTTTTAGCCACGTACTCGGTAAGCTGGTTAAAATCCGTGAAATGTTGAGACTTACCCTGATATTTCCGAATCACTTTTTCGACATCAAAATCGGAAAACTCAGGCCCCAGGTAGGAGCCTTTCATGGCATCCATGGCGACAGGTATTTTTCGATCCTGACCGAAATGGATATGATACGCGGCTTGGGCGGCCCCTAAGGCGCCACCCGCATCACCAGCTGCAGGCTGAATAAACACGTTGTCAAATATTTTGGTATTCAACAATTTACCATTCGCCACGCAGTTTAACGCAACGCCCCCCGCCAAGCATAAATTCTTTGATCCGGTAAGACGTTGAGCCTCCTTTGCCATTAAAATTACAGATTCTTCTGTGATTTTTTGTATAGCAAGTCCAAGGTTGCAATGATGGGCCTGAAGTTCGTCTTCCGGCTTACGCGCCTTAAAGCCAAACAACTTTTCCCATTTATCTTCGTGTACCATTCGCAAACCGGTGGAATAATTAAAATATTTCTGATCCAGCCAAACGGAGCCATCATCTTTGATGGAGATAAGTTTCTCCTTGATAATGGAAACAAAGCGATTTACTTCTTCGCTATCCGGTACACCATAGGGTGCTAAACCCATTAATTTATACTCACCGGAATTAACTCTAAACCCAAGGAAATAGGTAAAAGCAGAATACAGTAATCCCAATGAATGTGGAAACTTAAGTTCTTTTAGGATTTTAATATCCTTTCCGGTACCGTGGCAAATGGAGGCTGTAGCCCATTCCCCAACACCATCAATCGTCATGATGGCAGACTCTTCATAGGGGGAAGAATAAAAGGCACTCCCAGCATGTGATAAATGATGTTCCGGAAAGAGGAGCTTTATTTTTTTCTTATCGTATGTTTCTATTTTCTCCAGTTCTTCAAGAATCAATCGTTTGAGGAACATCTTCTCGCGCAGCCAAACAGGTATGGCTGTTATAAAAGAAGATACCCCTTTTGGGGCGAAGGCATAGTAGGTTTCCAGCAGACGCTCAAATTTTAATAAGGGTTTGTCGTAAAAGGCAATAGCATCCAGTTTGTCAATGGTGGTACCAGTGTAATCCAGGCAAAATTTAACGGCATGGGTAGGGAAACCGGGGTCATGTTTTTTACGGGTGAAGCGCTCTTCCTGCGCTGCGGCTATGATTTCTCCATCTTCTATGATGGCGGCTGCGGAGTCGTGATAGAATGCGGAAATGCCTAGTATTTTCATAATTTAATAGGGGTACAAGGAGAGATTAAAAAACTTCAATGAGAGTTATTTTGTTAAATGTTAGTTTCTTTTGGTGGTCTTCGTTAAAAATGAGGCTTTTAAGTATTCATTTAACTGCGAATCTAATGGATTTGATTGTAAGCTTAAAGAAATCGGATTTATTCGAGGAAGAATCTTCAAAAATAGTTTACCATCGATTCCTTAATAGGATAGATAAGATGAGGGTTTCAAAGAAGCGCATAATAGATATAAATGTGGTATGTTTGCATAAGACTAATGGTTGGGTAATATGGATATCCTATTTCTTTTAAAGGTTATTTGGAGGAAGAAGTGGTTGTGGATCATCATACCAATTCTTGCCACTGGCGCTGCGTATTTATTTACTCTCAATCAGGTCCCCAAGTATAGGGCATCAACCCAATTGTCTACTGGGTTTACAATGAACGATCAGGTTCGCCTTAAAGAGGAGTTTTTTAACCCCATGGAGGCTGATATGAAATTCAGTAACCTGTTAAATTCAATGAATGCCGGGGCACCCACCAACTTTGTTCAGTATAGACTTCTATTGCATGATTTAGATGAAAAGAATATCCCTTTTAAACGGCCTGATCCTGAAGAATTCCAAACTGATCTGGAGGAAATTAGTTATGTAAAAAATCTGGTAAGGAATATGTTGGATAGTTTGACACCTCTTTCCACGTCATCGCCAGGGTATCCGACTATTAGAAAGTTTTTGACAAGCTATAATTATGATTATTTAGTTATAAAGTCAAGCTTATCCATGTACCGTGTTCCAAATACTGATTTCATTCAGGTGGATTATGTTTCTGATAATGCACAATTATCCGCATTAGCTGCCAATGCATTTTGTGAAGAATTCATTCGATTTAGTCGTTCTCTCACAAATGAACGTGCTGGTGAATCAGTTGATTTCCTGAATTACCTTGTTAACCAAAAAAAATCTGATCTGGATGAGAAACTGGAAACCCAACGTTTATTCAAAACCAGCAATAGTCTTGTAAGTGTTGAGAAGGAAGGAGAAAATAAGCTAGGTCAACTATCAGATTTAGAGAAGCAGCGGGATGATATTAAAAGTTCGTTACACCGCATTGAACTGACAAAGGGTAATTTAACCCGACAGCTAAATGAATTAACGGGGAATTCCACAGGTCCCCCTGATAATCAGAAGATTATTGAATTGCGCAATACAATCAATACCTTAAATGATAGATACATTACGGGTGGTCAACTCGATAATAATTTAAGGGATTCCATTGGTTTTCTGCGTGAGCAATTGAGAATTCAGACCATGAGAAGTGAGGCTAGTCAAACTACCCCTACCTTGTCAAAATCGGAGATTCAAAGTAACCTTAATGAATTAGAAGTTGAGTATCAGGTAGCCAGAAAGGATTTATACACCGTTGAAGCAAAGATCAGCAGCCTACAATATAGTTTTTCGGGTTATGCATCCAAGGAAGCAAAACTGGCAGCAATACAGCAGGAGGTGGATCTTGCTTCGCAGGAATATTTGGAAGTAGTTGGTAAGTTTAATGAAGCAAAAAATAGGCTACTGGCTTCAAATACCATTAGACAGGTTTCTGCAGCCTTTCCTCCTCAGGATCCATTATCAAATAAACGTATCATGATTATTGGGTTGGCAGGCTTTAGCAGTTTTTCAATTTGTATTTTTATTATTGTGTTGCTTGAGTTTCTTGATCAATCAGTTCGTTCTGTAGATAAATTCAATTCAATGGTCAATCTACCATTGATTGGTTCAGTGATTCGATTGAACATTAATAATTTTAATATTCCACAAATCTTTAATCAACCAGGAAGTGAAAATAGTGAGTTATTCAAATCAATTTTACGAAAACTCCGGCATGAGGTCGTATCGCTTAATTCGTCCGTGCTCCTTGTAACGAGCCTACGTAAAAATGAAGGAAAGACATTTACCATAGTCGCCTTATCCTATATCCTAAGTTTGGTTAATAAGCGTATCTTAATTGTGGACACTAATTTTAGGAGTAACATTCTTTCGCGTATTATGCCAAAAGAGCAAGCAAAAGTTAAGTCCATCGAAAATCGAAAGCATGTTGCTGGGTTTTTAATTTCTTCTACGCAACAAAAGGTAGATGAAGAAGAAGATAATGAGATGGCCTATGAACTCATAACTCCCACTATTTATAAGAATGTATTCATTGTTACAAATGCGGGGGGTGGTGCAGCTTCCCCTGCCGAGATATTGAGTGGTCGAAATTTTAAAAGCTTGATTGATGGCTTCAAGGCTAATTTTGATTTCATTATTTTAGAAGGTGGTGCATTAAATGATTATGCAGATACCAAAGAGTTAGTCCAATATGTGGACAAAGTGATCACAATTTTTTCTGCTCAAGCCGTTATTTCTCAACAAGATCGCGAATCGATCAATTATCTGAATTCGATAGGTAGTAAATTTGGGGGTGCTATTCTTAATCGTATTGATCCTAAGGATTATAAGTTGTAACCTTCTTTGGCTTCAATATGTATTGACTAAATTCAATAAAATCGGAGGATAATTTGTTAGATGAAACTTTACTTTTTTTTATTTATTTAGGAAGAAAGGCAGGTTCAATTTACTTATAGAGTTCATTAGCTATTATGACTTGCGCATAAGACTTATATCCTCTACGGGTGAACAATAGAATTCATACGAACCACGGAAGATAGTATTGCTACTTTTTATTTATTTCTATAGGGAGGAAAGTTGTCGCTATAATCATAATTATTTTGGTGGATTTTCTGGGTATACGATTAAAATTCGATAACCGAACAGTTAGTATTTCAGCAAAATCATGTGATTAAAAATGAATCCAGGACAATACATGGTTACTTTAGATATTTAGTAAAGTTATTGTTCAAGGGTTATATTTACCGCAAATCATTCGATATTGGCATCAAAGAGAAGTTCATTTCATTGGATAAATCATGGGGCGTTTTCTCTGATAAATCAGGTCTCTGTAGTTTTATTTGGATTTGCCAGTATTTTTTTTCTGGTACGAATGGTTTCGCCTTCTGAAATTGGGGTTTGGGTCTTATTTACCAGTGTTGGAGGTATCCTTGAAACACTACGTATTGGGTTTATTCGAACTCCTTTCGTAAGTATGTTGGTTGTTGCTGAGAAAGGAGATCATGCTAAAATTGTTCAGAATTCACTTATTCTACATGTATTACTAACTTGTTTAATTGTTATTATATTAATTGTAAGTGCAGAAGTACTTGCTGAATTTTGGTATGCTGAAAATCTTGAGAAGCTATTTTACATTTATAGCCTCAATTCGTTTGTTTTAATAGCATTTTTTCATTTTGAATATTTACTACAGTCAGAACTGGATTTTAAAGCGATCTTCTTAACGAATTTTGTCAGGTTGTTTATATTTTGTGCTTATGTTTTTGGCTATTATATAAGTGGAAATAGACCCTCACTAATTGAACTGGCAATCGTCCAACTTTGTGCAACAGGTGTAGCTTCTGTTTTCTCCTATCTTTTAATTAAAAGCAAAAATCTTGGGTTTCGGTTGAGTCCGAATGATTTTAATGTTCTTAAGAAGTTATTCCATTTGGGCAAGTACACTTTTGGTACAAATATTAGTTCAATGCTCATAAAGAATACGGATAGCTGGATGATTGGTAGATTAATTTCTACCGCTGGAGTAGCCATGTATAATCCAGCCTTGCGAATTTCAAATATTGTTGAAGTACCCACACTGGCCATTGCCAATATCGTATTTCCGCAAGTTGGAAATAAAATGAAGGAGTCTGGCATTGAAGGCGTGCAGTCCATTTATTATAAATCGGTCAGTTTAATATTAGCGGTTATGCTTCCTGTGGTACTTCCAGTTTATTTTATGGCAGAATTCATTGTACTAATCCTTTTTGGGAAGGAGTATATGGAAGCTGTCCCCATATTGCAAGTCACTATATTTTATACACTTTTAGTACCCTTCAGCAGGCAATTTGGAACGATAATGGATGCGCTACAGATGCCTAAACTGAATTTCTATATATCCTTGCTTATGGCGATTCTTAACATAGTATTAAACTACTATTTACTTCAGTCTTTTGGTGTAATTGGTGCAGCTTATAGCACCGTAATTTCTTTTTGTGTTATTTTTGTTGTTAACCAATCTATTCTTTATTATAAGTTTAACATCAATACATGGAAAGTTTTTGTAGAGCTTATAGCCTGGTATACTAATGGATGGCGTTTGTTAAGAACATGGGTAAGTTTGAAGCTACGCTGAATGATTTTATAACTACAATAGAAAAATGGGTTTTAAATTTTAATTTAGTTTGAGCAAGAAATTTACAGAAAAAGATTTGGTCAGGGTGGCAGTTACCGTATTTGTAATTTCCGTATACCTTTTTATGCTACTGAAAATTGTTATCCTTCAATGAGCGCGCGTGTTAACACTTTTCTTTTAGTATTGATTGTAACGCTCGTTTCAATAGCGGCCTCGTATTTTATTGCTACGGGTAGTATTATTATTGGTCCGCTGATCATTCTTGGAGTTTTTGGTTTTTTTATTGTAAGCGCTATCGCATATGACTTTAGTGTTGGTGTGTATATACTTTTTTTGATGGGTACATTCATGTTTTATGTCTCCCGCCTTATTCCGGCACCAATACCATTTGGTGTTTTTTATGATGCCTTGGTTGCAATAACGTTTGCTTGTATTTTTTTAAACACAAAGCAGACAAAGGACTGGACTTCTTTTAATAATGTTTTTACTTTTTTCTTTGTAGTCATAACCGCATATCAGATTCTCCAATTATTTAATCCAAATGCCGTATCAGTAAAGGGTTGGTTGGTGTCCATGCGTAACAATACGTCCTTGTTGTTATATATTATTTTTTTTCAACTTTTTATTGCCATAAAAAATATAAAGTGGTTTACCATTCTTTGGATAGGCATAGCCTTTATTGTAGCACTTTATGGAATTTACCAGGAGATGTTTGGATTAACTGCATTCGAGTGGCGTTGGATTTATGAAGCTCCGGGTCGTTTTGAGCTTTTTTATGTATGGGGGAGTATGAGAAAATTCTCCTTTCTTTCTGATCCTGCCGTGTACGGCATGTTTCTTTCCTTTGCTGGTATAGCCTTAGTGGCATTGGCATTTGGTCCTTATAGATTGTACTGGAAGTTTATTTTTATTGCAACCTCAGTTGTTGTTTTTATAGCAATGCTTTATTCCGGTACCCGTACGGCCACGGCTATGTTTGCTGTTGGCCTTGTACTTTTAATAATGCTGAATATTAATAACGCCAAAGTAATCCTGTTTGCCCTCGTTGTCGTGTTTGCTGGTGGGATTGTTTTTTTTGGACCTTTTTATAGTCCTGAAGTAATCCGACTCCGCTCTACGTTTACCCCGTCTGAAGATGCTTCTATGGGTGTGCGGGATTATAAGCGCCTAACCTTCCAACACTATATCCGAGCTCACCCTATCGGTGGTGGGTTATTAACGACCGGGGCAAGCGGGCTCCTCTATTCGCCTGGTCATCCTTTGGCAGGGAATTGGGATCCTGATAGTGGTTATCTTGCAACTGCCCTGGAGCTTGGATGGATTGGATTGATTATATTTATTGCTTTCTTTGCTGTTGTAATGATAAAAGGGATAAACAACCATTTTATAATCATTGATCCATTTTTACGAAATTTAAACATGGTTTATATTGTGCCATTTTTCGCCTTATCCGTTGGTCATTTTACGCAACATGCGATGTTTTCCAGACCCGCAAATCTCATTATTATAGCTACATATGCCCTGTTAATTCGCTTGCCCCAATTCGACAGATTAAAATCAGATACAATTGTTTAAAAATATGAAAATCATGAAGTTACTTACAATTTTAGTATTGCTAGGATGGGTCTCTTTCTCTGCCCACGCGCAAAACATTGATTACAACAAAATAATATTGCCTGAGCGGGTTCAGACTACTGACTTCGGTGAGAAGTTGGTTCAATTGGCATGGAAGAACCACCCAACAAATGAAATTTTGCGACATGAAATAGTGATTGCTCAGTACCAGGTAAGGAAGGGGGCTGGCGAGTGGTTAAAGATGATAACTGTTCAAGGAAACCTTAATGAATATAACATTAACGAACCCGATGGCAATATTCCAGTTTTTTTCCCGCGTTATAATTTTGGTGTATTAATACCCCTTGGAAATTTTGTATCCATTCCGAATGAGACTAAACAAAACAGACAACGGTTGTCAATAGCCCAAGAAGATTTAAATGCTCAGAAGCTTGAGGTAAGAAGGGTGGTACTGAAAGCTTACAACGAGTATCAGCTGCGGGAGAAAATATTTAAAATTCAGTCCCAACAATTTTCTGATATTGAAAGTAACTTTAAATTGGTTGAGCAACGTTTTAAAAATGGAGAATTAACATTTGAGAACTATACGGCAAGCCAAACCGATCTTAATCGGGCATCAATTCTGTTGCTGGAAGCTGATCGCGACTTCAAAAATACCAAGCTTGATCTGGAGCAACTGATTGGTGTTAGGCTCGAAGATGTGATGTGAATATAATAAAACAAAGAATTTCTATTACCTTGAATATTTCCCGAATAAAGTATATTTCGTCACCAAAAAACTTTGCTCACGTGGTGTCTGGAACTTTAGTGGATATTATTTTCTGATCAATGTCATCGATTATAGATTGATCTATTTCAAGTCAAATTTAAGACCTACTTTTGATGAGTTCAATTGTTAATAAAACTAAACCTAATAGACGTGGCTGGATTGATTATGCCAGAGGCTTCGTTATCATTTATGTTGTGTACAGGCACGCCTTAACAGGTTTACTGAATTCTGGTGTTGATATAGCAAATGTTATTTATCTGGTTCAGGAATCGAGTATGCCAATTTTTTTTATTGTTTCCGGGGTTTTCATTCGTTCAAGCGCCCTTAAGCGTGGGCTGGATACTTTTGTTCGGTTTAAGTTTGAATCTTTACTATATCCCTATTTAATATGGGCAACCATTCATCTTGTCATTCAAATTGTATTTAATAATTATTCAAATTCTGATAAGGACTTATATTATTTTGTTTACCTATTTATTTACCCAAGAGCAATCGATCAGTTTTGGTATCTGTATACACTGTTTGCTGTCATGCTTCTGTTTACTGTTCTTAATTTCAAAATACTAAAGTTTAATGTCCTTTCGAATCTGCTGATAGCCGCAGTGCTATATTTCATATCTTTTTATGTACAAACTAATTATTTTGCAATACATGATGCGTTTTTCTATTATATATTCCTTGTTTTTGGTTTTTTAATAGCCGATGCGATATTTAATGTTAATGGTATTTTTTTTCAAGGCAAGTGGCTATACTATGTTCTTCCTGTTTTTGCTTTGTTGCAGGTGTATTGGTTTTTTCACTACCCTGATGTTCATTTTGTAAGGGAACTGGATACGATAGGTTTTATCTTGTTTGTTCCTATAACGATAATCGGAGCACTCCTTTTATTTTTTATCTCCTATAAATTGGATCAATGGGGATTTCTGAAAACACTTAAATATATTGGAAGTCATTCGTTGTACATCTACATCATGCACTTGATTTTTACAAGTGGCATTCGCGTACTCTTTCTAAAGGTTTATCCTACGATAGATCCTTTCGTTTTGCTGCTTATAATTATTATCGGAGGAGTAGTTATGCCGATCATTTCCTACCGTATTCTTATTAAACTAGGATTTAATTCATTATTCGTGCCTCCTCAAGGGGTACAGAAGATTATTTATTTCGGGAGTAAACCTCAATAGTGCCCGGGTAGACAATTCGGGGTGCTTCAAAAGTGTCGATTAACTGATACTCTTCTCTTAATTTTTCTCTAATAGCAAAGGGGTAGAAATTGTTAAGCGTAGGGATATACTCAAAAATTACCAGATCATAATATTGTTCGTGTATTCTGGATGATAGTTGTTCAAGTTCCCGGTCGAACATGCCTACCCCCAGATGGTACCATAATGGTCCTTTTTCTAAACTAAAATTTGCCTCCACTGCCAGAGGCGTTAGCTCTGACATATTTAAAACCATAGGTTCTTTTCGAATTCGCACCTGATCAACCAACCGGATGACGCGATCTATACCGTTAACGGTGCTCTCAGGCATTCTTATATGTTTAAACGAATGTAGTGATGATTCTTTCCATGTGGATAAGTCTGCATAGAAATTACATTCCGCAGGCTGTAGGATATACGTATTTATCGAAACTACATCTTCATTCGTTTTAGTAACCAATGCTTTGGCAATAAATTTATCTGCGTATTTCCAATATTTCTCTGACCACCACAGCGCCACCAGAATGAAGAGGGCAGCAAAGGTTACAGGTGATTGATACCACTTTTCTTTTTGTAATTGAAAAAGTATAAATGCGCAACAAAAAGCATGAAAGAAAATATTATTGTCTTTTGGTACATAGCTCGTTACCTGGTAAATCATGGCCTGAACAAGAATGCCAACAACGAGTAAAGCAAAGGAAAGCTCAACCCGATTGATTGATCCCTTTCTCCATTGGACATACACAAGCATCATGATTACGAGCAAGTAAAACTTTTCCCAACGAGACTCCTCCATATTAATTCTAACAAGATCATAGATAGAAAGCCTGGAAAAATGAGGCGGTTGTCCATAATTAAACCAATACGAAAATTCATATTGTAGAAAGGGTAGAATAAATAACAAAAAGAAGGCAGCGACTGCCAATGCGAAAATGAAACCGGGTTTAAAGTTTCGTGATTGGTAGGTATGAACGGCAATAACAATAAAGCTGATCAGAAGCCCCAATGCGCCTGCATCTTGTTTGGTAAAAAAAGCCAGTGTCATGAAGAAGGCTGCGGCTGCCAGAAGAAGGAATGAGATTCTGTATTTTGTATTGTTTAAATAGTGGAACAAAAATCCCAGGGAAATAAGTTGAAAGATAATGACGGTGTGGTTGTATTGTGGCCAATATAAACCCAGGATAAATGTAAGCGAGAATATAAGGATGCTCAAAAACCGGGTGTAAAATGAGGCCCCATTATTTACGAGAATCCATCGAAACGCAACCCCGGAAATAATATTCATGAATGCCTGCACTTTAGCCAACGTGTATAAGGAGGGCCCAAAAATTTTAAAAAATATTGCAGGCATTATCCATGCACCAACGCCCATGGGAATGCCAAAATCTTTGAAAGGAATTTCACCGAGATATAATCGATAGGCTCCTTCCCAGATCATGTATAGATTAATCTGGTACGATAAATCAAAGAAGAGCGGCATTAACGAAAAGCCTATTATAGGAAGTAATTCAATGGAAAGAAGTGTCCACTTTTTCATATTAGCGTAATCCGTGAATCAGGTAACTCAGGCAATTAAGTGCAATGGAATAAATAACGAAGGACTTAAATAACCAGGTTGGAGTATGCCTATAAGCAAGGGCTATTAAAACCATGAGTGCAGGGAAAAAATCGAGTGTAAACCGTTGTGTGTTCACCTGCATCCAACCATTGTTGTGGTAACAAAGAATACTGAGCATGACTAACAGAATAGTGCTCCAAAAGGCAACTTTGAATTTTATTTCTTCCTGTGCTTTCAGTGAAAAAATTACAAAGGGTGAGGCCATAAGGATAGATGTTCCGTATTGGTCCACCCCAATGGCCGTTAAATTCATCGTACCGGAAAAGATTAAGTTATGCCCTTTTAGCATCAGGTGGTAGAAATTATAGAGAAAATATTTTGTGCTGAATAGCCCGTATTGGTTAATTCTTTCCTGAATGGGTTCCGCATAAATCAGGTATTGATAGCCGGTATCAAGAAAATTATGGAACCTCATGTAGTTGAGTGCGAAATAAGGAAGCACGCAAACAAATGCTGCTATGAATGAAACGAAAATATTTTTGATAGCTGCTCTTCGATCAGGCGCATCGATGTAAAGAAAATAGACAATCAGTATTCCGTAAAAAATGGTCATCTGCCGGGTAAGAAAGGCTAATGCAAATACTAATCCGATTAACAGTGGTCTTTTTTTACCCTGTAGTTCAAGTAATAGTAACAGCAGCAAACAAACGCAGACAACGTGGGCAAAACCATTGATGTAATCACTGGTTAGCACTACCCACCAATACCCACTACCAAAAAAGAAGGCCATAAATACCCAAAGCTTTCCCGATGAATCACCCATATACCTTAACAATAGCCGATAAAAGAGGTACATGCTCATGCATGAAATCAAAAGGCTTATCAGAATAGTATTAACCTTACCTCCTAAAAGAGCGACAGCAGGTGTTAACAAAACAGAAGGAAAAGGAGGGAAGCACACATAATACTTATCTTCGAAAACGGAAGCGTCCCAGAAGTAGTGCTCAATATTCAGGTTTCCCAGAAGAAATGCTTTTGCCTGAAGAGCAGCAAGGTTGGAGTCGTATGCGTTTTTTTTGATTATTGGTAAATGAACGAGTAGATACAACGAAAAAATAAGAACCCAATGCTTCCATTTTAGATTTTGGAATGATAAAATTTCGGAAACGAACTCCTTCATGAACATAGAATTAAAGCATAGCTATAGGTGTTAAAGTTATGAGATTTTGATAGAATGAGTGCAGAATTTGTTACAAAATGGAATAATTATCCTAAAGAGAAGTTCGCGTAATTACATTAAAACCGGTTTTATGAAAAACACGCGTGCTCAAGTCTCCGTTTTCTACCGTACACCATGTCTGGTTGTATCCATTGATCCTGTGGGCTTACACCTTGAGAAAGATGCTGTGTACATTTGCCAACCAGGAAATGGTTAGGTTGATCATCAGAATATTGTGAAGAGTTAGGATCGTTAGTCGATTATTTTTTCCGGAAGGTTATAAACTCTTTGGAGATTAAGTGTTTGGCCGGCCACCAATAAAAGGAAGTGTTTGTAAACAGGCTAATTTTATTAAGCTTGGTATGGCTGTACCTAAACTCCTGCTCAACAGGAAGTGGTTCCATAAATTTCATAAGCTTTTTGTGGGTCATATGATTAAGTTCAAGATATTCCTGCACCAGATCATATTGCCCAAGTGTAGTCTGGTTTCGTTTCCTGATCATATTGACCAGTGTTTTTTGGGGCATGTATTGCAACCAGGGTACATTGATAATGCGTTGCATATGGCTTGCGTACGGGCCTTCCCAAGGTGGATAACTAAAAAAAAGCAAGCCTCCCTTTTTCAGGTTTCGATTCACCAGGATATCAAGAATCCCGGGAATCCATTCGGGTTTAATATGCTCAATCACATCATTGAGAATGATCACATCATATTCTTTATCAATAGGGTTCTCAATTACATTTTTTTGTGAAAATGTAACTTTTTCGGATGGATATTTCTCCAATAAGGCAAATGCAACTTCAATGTGTTTTTCATCAATGTCAAACCCATCCACGAGCGCGCCTAAGTGATTGGCCATCCAGATACTCATTCCGCCCACGCCACATCCAAAATCCATGATGTGCTTGTCTTTAAAATCGAAGTGTGTTTTCAGTATTTTTTTATCGATCTCAAGATGTCCTCCCTGATCGAGCAAGGTTTCTTCTGCGTATTTAATGCCGTCCTGGATTCTGTCCTCGTGTGTAACTTTTATGGAACTCATTGATGGTTGAAATATTTTAGCGTTGGAAAAATTAAAATTGGCTTGCTTGTGATTTAAGGCTGTGAATTTAGTTCTTGTTTTAAGGTGGCTGCCAGGGTTTCAGCAATTATTTTATTGCCAGATTTTGTTACATGGCAGAAGTCAATGTAAATGTATTCGTCCCCATCAAACGCACCACTTAAATCGTAAATCCAGGGGTGCCCTTTTTGTTTTATTAATCGCTGTAGTTCGTGATAAACGAATCGAAAATTTTCACCCAATTCTTCATGTTGCTGAAGGTGCTCTACCCGTGGTGACCCGATGTAGGATACGGGTTGCAAAACCGCTATAAACTTACCACCTCTTGTGGTAACCAGGTCGTGGGCCATTTCCCAGTTCGCCATAATCATGGAGGCAACCGTTAACCCTTTATCGGTGTTATTGCAATTATAAACCGAGGGTTTATTTTCACTGGTATTTTGACGATACTGGATGAGTAACAGGATATTCTCCGTGAAGAGATTGTTCAATGCGCTAAAGATAAATTGTTTTTTACCTCCGAATATTTTCTTTTCAAATAATGGAATCAAGCGATGCCCGGGTAATTCCTCAATTTCATTAGGACAAAGAAAGGCAATGTCATTCACGCCATCGTAAAAAATCACCAAATCCGCCTGTACGCCTTTCGCATAAAGGGAGATTAAGGCATCAAGGCCCTGGCGGGAATTGTAGGCAAGCTGTCCGTGATTCGTTACGGTGCCGGTATTCAGTTTTTGATGCACCAATGCAGGAATGGTATTCGCATCGTCAGACCCCTCGCCCCACATGGTTGATCCTCCAAAGAAATGAATGGCCGGTGAAGGTGATGCGTCAGTGGGTGGAATGTGTGTCCTGCGCCCATGTTCATTAATCGTTAACGTTTTACCTGTATACGGAAGCATTTGCCACGCTGTAAAAGGCGTGTAACGATGGGCGGTAGCGTGATAGTCATTAAAAATAGTCTCAGCATACGGGTGGTCATCGTTATAGCTGGGAAGCAAATGCCTTTTTTCGCCACCAATTTTCCCAATGTAAATTCCAACCGCCCAGTTGGTGATGGCTAACAGAACCAGGAATACAAAAACACTAATGGAGAAACTTTTGATGTAGGAGCGTATTTTTTTCATGAAAGAAGTCGTACGTAAAGTTAACAGAGCTGAAGGGAATATGAAACCGGTAAGTTGTTACTTCTTGATGATTAATTTATAATGTTGATTACCGGCTTCTCCTTCGATTGAAAATATATACAGACCGGAGGGAGCCTGAAGTTCAATTTCTGAATCTGCGGTAAGTAAGCCGGTTTGCACCACCTGGCCCCAGGGGTTCAGGATAGAATAAGGCGTTGGCTTTGAAATTCCTTTTACAGAAACCGAATGTTGCGCGGGATTGGGATACAGTCGAATGGCAGGCTGGCCTGGCTCAGTTCCGGTAATTACATAGGCAAAGGGGGGAGAGGTTTTCGAGCAGGATGATTTTGTTACCCGAACCTGGTATTCGCCACTAATCAACGGAGTATACGTTGGCGCTGTAGCTTCGGATATTTCTTCGCCATTCAGCAGCCATTGAATATCCTGATTAACACTGGATACCAGCTCATCATTTTCAATTGAAATTTTCGGATCTGGTAACGCTACCGTGGCCATGAGTTGAAAGCGCTTATGACCAAAGGTTATAGGGTCTTCCGTGATTTGAAAGGTGTAGTGCTCACTGGGACTTACCCGTACACTCGCCTCGAGGTAGGTGTCCTGCAAGACAAACTCCCGTTCGGTATTAAATACGGATCCGGAGAATTCAAATGTATACGTACCGGGTTTTGTATCCTGCACGGAGAGCGCTATCAGGGCGCTACACGTATCGGGCATATTTTTAATGGCCACCAAAACTGAATCAGCTGTACGCGTGGATAAATTGTAGTAACCGTTTTGTCGTTTCACTCCATCTAGTTGTGGATTAAAGCGCTGGTCGGATTGGTTATTGAACACCAGGAAAGTTCGATCGATCAATCCATTTTGATTTAACGAGATCGTTAATGTTGAAACCTCTTCGCTGCTGGTACGGAACATCGTTGCTTGTTCGGTTGATTTTGCAGTCTCTTGTACCGTCAGCGATGGGCTTATTCCCGGATCAATTGCTTTCACCCAAAAGGATTGTCCTTGCGCAATCAGTCCGGCAAACTCCGGATCACCCGTTACACCATCCCAATATAGAAATCCGCCTGCGCCATTACCCAACTCATTATCTCTTACAGAAATAGCTGGGCTAATTCCTGTTCTGAGCCAACCTGTTGCGCCCCATTGAATGGGAGCCGCATACGGATTGCCCACCAGGCTCCATCCTTCATTGTCCTCAAAGGAACCCGCGTTCAATTGAGACGTAAAATCAAAATCACCGGTATGCACTTCTCCGGCTACTGTAATGGTGGTAGGATCATCAGTTTTTCGGATAAATGTTGCATACCCTCTTCCCATCGATAATTCCGCATCATTGTCAGTAGTTGGATAGGGGAGCCAACCGGCTGGCTCTTCATACTGGAAGAGGGAAGGATTATTAGAAAGCCCTTCTCCAGTAGATGTTCCATCAAAATCACCCGTTACCGGCACATGCTTTTGAAGATCATTTACGGTAACGCCCTGTACCGGAAAACTCAGGTAGCGGTACATCCTTCCGCTGCGAACATACCGTTGAAACCGAACGTCACCCGTGATCGCGCCTGTGCCTTCTATCCTTGCAATACTGGCGGTCTGATCATCTGTAGAAACCAAAGTAAGAAATCCATT